>NZ_JAATTW010000005.1:0-117103 GCF_013414205.1 Pseudoalteromonas sp. MIP2626 | reverse complement strand
TGTACCTCTAACTTCTGATGGCTTCCTTCAGACCCCACCGTTGGCCAGTGACGCCCTTGCCATTCAGATTATCTTCCCCTTAGTCAGGGTAATAAGGCATCTTTCAGCCTATCGAGTTTGCCAGCTTCGCTGGGCAAACAAAAAAAGGGAGTAACCTAGGTTACTCCCTTTTTTTGTTTATAACTTTTTATAGTTCTTGTTCTACTTCATCAAATAAGGTTGTAATTTTTTTAGCTGGCTCACTGGTCATTAAGCTAACTAATACAATCGCAATACTTGATAAAATAAAGCCTGGGACTATTTCATAAATAACGCTACTTAAACTCCCACCATTAATGGTAATTGGTGCGTATATCCATATAAGTACTGTTGAAGCCCCCACTAACATGCCTGCTAAGGCGCCAGCAAAGTTCATTCTTCTCCAGTAAAGGCTAAACAATACGAGTGGTCCAAATGCAGCGCCAAAGCCTGCCCACGCATTACTCACTAAGTCTAAAATAGAGCTATCTCTATCGTAAGCTAAGTAAATAGCAAACATAGCCACTAATGCCACACTAATACGCCCAACAAAAACCAGCTCTTTTTGAGAGGCTTCGCGGTGCAGATATATTTTATAAAAGTCTTCAGTTAACGAGCTTGAACACACTAGTAATTGTGAAGAGATAGTACTCATTACAGCCGCTAAAATAGCTGCTAATAAAAAGCCAGCAATCAATGGATGAAAAACCAATTCTGATAACACTAAAAATATTGTTTCTTTATCATTTATCGGCATTTCATTTTCTAGTATGAAGGCTGCCCCAAATAAACCAGTTAGTACTGCGCCTATTGCAGATAATGTCATCCAAGACATACCAATGCGTCGCATTGCTGGAATATCTTTAACTGAACGTACCGACATAAAGCGTACTATAATATGAGGCTGACCAAAGTAACCAAAGCCCCAAGCTAACGCAGAAATAATTGCGATAGTAGAGCCACCAGCAAACCAATCTAGCATATTTAGAGAATGAACTTCACTGGCCTTTGGCGAGATAAGTAACAGGTCATAGCTTGCATTAGCAAGCGTTTCCATTACTGGGTGATCAAGCATAGTAAACGTTACTATAGGTACGACTAATAGCGCTATAAGCATAATGCAACCTTGTACAAAGTCGGTCAAACTTACCGCTAAAAAACCACCAAAAAGCGTATAAAGTACTACAACACCCGTAGTGACATATAGGCCAACTTCGTAGCTCATTCCAAATGAATTTTCAAATAACTTACCACCAGCAACCACGCCAGATGAGGTATAAAGTGTGAAGAAAACAATAATAACAATAGCTGAAATAACACGTAATATATTTTTATTGTCCGCAAAGCGATTTGCAAAATAATCCGGGATCGTAATTGAATCATTCGCTTTTTCAGTATAAACACGTAGCCTAGGTGCAACTAAGAAGTAATTTGCCCAAGCACCAAGCACTAAACCAATCGCAATCCAAACCTTACTCAAACCAAAAAGATACATAGCGCCGGGAAGGCCCATAAGTAACCAACCGCTCATATCAGATGCACCTGCAGATAGCGCAGCAACACTTGGTGATAAATTACGGCCCCCTAACATGTAACCTGAAACATCGCTGGTTGATTGCTTAAATGCATACAATCCTATACCTAGCATTACAACAAAGTATAATGCTAGTGAAATAATCATTCCTGTTTCCAAACTCGCCTCCACTAATAAATTGCAACAGGCTTTTGATCCAAATAATGACTCTTAAAATATTATAGTTAAGACAGTATTGGGATAAAAACCATTCTCTGTCACTATAGCATGGGTAATAGTTAAAATTCCAACATGTCAACTTTAGTGAATTAAAAACAAACAAAGCGTATATATTTAAATCAAAACCTCTGTAACTTATTAAAAGTATGTTATTAATCTAAGATAAGCTTATTTACATCATGCTATTTTTAATGTTTTGCCATATATTGTTACAATCAATAGTTATTTTTTATCTATACGGAATTTTTTATGTACTTTTACGCTGCACGCCAACCGATCTTAGATCGCGATAAAAAGCTTATTGGCTATGAATTACTATTTCGTGATGGTGTAAATAACGTGTTTCCCGATATAGATGGAGATGAGGCAACAACACGCCTAATAGAAGGCAGCCAGTTTAATTTTGGCCTTGAGGATTTAACTGACAATAAACCAGCATATATCAATTTTACTCTAGAAACTTTACTAAAAGGCTACCCTACTTTACTGAGTAAAGACGCTGTGGTGGTAGAGATACTCGAAACGGTGCAACCTGGTAAGCGTTTACTTGCTATTGTTAAAGACTTAAAAGAAAAAGGTTATACATTAGCCTTAGACGACTACATTCATCAACCTGTGTGGCGCCACTTTTATCCATTTATTGATATTATAAAAATTGACTTTTTAACCTGTAATATAGAAACAATTAAAACAATTATTGATGATTTAAAACCTTATCCACATCTAAAATTACTTGCTGAAAAAGTTGAAACCCATGAGGTGTATAACCAAGCATTGGAACTTGGCTTTGATTATTTTCAAGGGTTTTTCTTTTCAAAACCAGAGATGATCCAAAGTAAAGCGCTTCCCCCCTCTGGTATGACATTAGCCGAACTACTTTATGAGACCTCAACGCTTGATATGGATCTAAAAAAGATCACCGATATATTTGAGCGAGATGTAAATCTATCTTATAAGTTACTGCGTTATTCAAACTCTGCAGCATTTGCTAGACGTGCAAAAATAAGCACAATAAAACAAGCGCTTATCACCCTTGGTGCCAATGAAATTAAAAAGCTTTTATCTTTATTATTTGCAGCGCAAGTTTCAACAGATAAGCCTATGGAGCTAATTAGGTTATCGCTCACTCGGGCGCGTTTTAGTGAGTTACTGGCTATTTCGCATGGTAAGTTTAAAGACACTGGAATGGTTTTTTTAACCGGCATGATGTCGCTTATGGATGCTATTTTAGATGAAAGCATGCAAAGTGTGATGCAAAAGCTGCCATTATCTAATGAGATTAAAGCCGCTTTACTTAATGATGAGGGCTTGCTTGCAAGCTACTTAAACTTGGTTAAGTTTTATGAGCAAGGCAACTGGCTGGCAGCTAATCAGATCAGCCAACAACTTGGTTTAGATGATAAAGTACCCGATGCTTACCACGAAGCAATTAGCTGGGTGAACGAGCAAATGCAGTTAATGAGCAATGTTTAATAACAACTTTCTAATCACTAATGAGAAAATAAAACGCCAGCATTGCTGGCGTTTTTAATAGGTTTACAAACTTTCTAAAAAATCTTCATCAAAGTCATCAGGCTCTTCTTTGATTGGCGGGTTACCGTCGTAAAGTTCGTATAATTGGCGTTGAAAATAAATATCTTTAATGAATAAGTAAGGGTCTAGTGAATCGTTCAATAAACCTTCTTGCGCAATTAGTGATGCACGGGCCTCAACAGCCTTTAAAGCAAACACTATAATTGTTTGTGGTGTAGTTAACGCTATTTCAGGTAAAACAAAGTTATCAACCACATCACCGGTTAAGTTACGCGCTGTAGAAGGCCCCATAGCAGGTAGCATCAAGTAAGCACCATCCCCTGCTCCCCATACACCTAATGTTTGCCCAAAATCCTCATCTACATGTTCTAGCCCTAATGAGCTGGCCACATCAAATAACCCAAAAACACCTACGGTCGAGTTAACTAAAAAGCGCGCTAAGCTAACACTGGCATTACTTGGTTTACCCTGTAAGCCTGCGTTGATCATATCTACCGGTGCACTAATATTATTAGTAAAATGCACTAAGCTTTGACGCACTGGTACAGGAGTCACCGTGATATACCCTACGGCGGCCGGTCTTAATATATATGTGTCTAAAACATCCATATTAAAATCGTATATTGGGCGGTTAATATTTTGTAGTGGATCGCGCTCGTCCTTTTGGCTATCAGGTACTTGTGCACACCCGGCCAGCACTAACAAAAATATATAAATTAAACCATGTTTTAACATCGCATATCCTTAAGGTATTAATGTGTCTATTTGCAGTTGCAACTGACGGGTACTTTCACGTTTTAACGCTGCTGAATGCCCTTCTAACTCACCGCTACTTGGCATTACTGAGTCATCATTAGAGATACGTGCAGTAATAACTATATCTTCTGCGCTTGACAAGTTTAACCCTGCAACCATAGAGTTTGCATCACTTAGTTCAACTGTAATAGGAAATTGATACTCGTTAAGCTTAACAACCGCTATTGGCATTGGAGAGCCATTTAACGCTTTTGCAAAAACAAATAAAATTCCGTTTTCAGGTTGTTTATTTTTAAGCTCTGTACTTATATTTACTGTCACTTTAATTGCTGCACTCTTTGTAACGTCAACATTTTGTGCTTGCTGTTGTTCTATCTCACTAATACGCTGCGCAATCATATTATAGCGGGTATCTGCTTTATCCATACTGGCAAGTAATACTTCAAACGCTGCTTTTGCTTGTACCCAATCTTTACGTTCGTAAGCAATGAGTGCCAATAAAGAAATAGCATCTAAATTTTGCGGCTCTTCTTGCAGTACTTTTGAAAGCATACCTGCAGCACGTGTCATGCTTGCTTCACTGCCCTCAAGTAACAGCACTTGGCTGTAACTAATAAGCACCTGCATATTGGCAGGATTCATTTGCAACGCTTTATCAAACGACTGCTGCGCCATATCAAATTCGTTCAATGACATAGCCACACGGCCCAGTAACATCCAAGCAATTTCGTCATCCCCCGTTTGGCTAAGCTTAGTTCGCAGTGCCAATGCAAATGCTTGCAGCTCGTTTTCACTCAGCGGCTCGCCTTTTTGCATAACAGCTCGCTCACCGTACTCTGCCAAGTTATCCATAGCATCGTGCCAAGCCGATATTTGCTGCTGATTACCGGTCATAGAGTAAAAAATACCGGTTAGGGCAATCACAAACGCACCGCCTGTTAAGGCAAAAATACGATTATTACCACGGCTATTAAGTGACTTTTCTGGAGAGAGCTCATTGAGTAAGCGACGTTTGAGCTCGATCACTGACTCACTGTGATTTTGTGCATCAATTCGCTGGTTTTCTAAGTCGTTTTGTAGCTCAACTAAACGCTGTTCATAAATACTAATAAGTTCTGCGTTCGCATTGTGCGTAATGGTTTTAACACGCTCTTTTTTTAAAAAAGGCAACATCACAAACAACAGTGCGATAAGTGTGAGTAAAGTAAAAGACGCCCACATTAAAATCATTTAACTTTGCTCCTGACGTTTATTTTTAGCAATTAATTTAACTAATATTGCTTCGTCGTTGTTGCTCCAGCTTTGTTTTACCGATGCTTTGCGTTGGCGAATAACAATAAAACCAAAACCAAAAATTACAATCAATACCGGTAAAACCCACAGCACTAAAGTTGCAGGGGTTACTGGTGGATCGTAATGTACAAAGTAGCCATAACGATCGATCATATAATCTATTACTTCGTCTTTCGTTTTACCATCTTTTACTAAAGCTAATACTCGCTCGCGTAAATCTTTTGCTACTACCGCATCAGAGTCGGCAATATTTTGATTTTGACACTTAGGGCAACGTAACTCTTTGGTTAGCTCTTCAAAGCGAACCGCTTGCTCGTTACTGTCAAATTGGTAACGGTCTTGCTGAGCAAGCGCCCCCATACTGACAAAAAGGCTAAGGGTTAATAACAACCACTTCATTATTTGAGCTCCTGCATAATTGGTGCAAACTTAGCACGCCACACTCGCGGATTTATATCACCAATATGGTGTAACAAAATGGTGCCGCTTTTATCAACTAAAAAAGTCTCTGGCGCACCCGACACACCTAAATCTAACGACAGTGTGCGATGTAAATCTAAAATATTAAACTGATATGGGTCGCCAGCACGCGTTAGCATATTGGTTACGTCACTACGCAGTGCTTGCATATCAAATGGCCCGTCAAAATCGGCATCGTAACCTTGCACATAGTACAAGCCTATAATTTTAACGCCTTGCTCGCGCAATTTAGTTAAGTAGCCTAGCTCTGCTAAACATGTAGGGCACCAGGTACCCCATACATTTAATAAATAAACCTCACCTTTTAACTGCTCATTGCTCCACAGCTTATTATCTTGCATTAGATCTGGCAGGCTAAATTCTGGCATAGATTGCCCTAATCGCCCTGTTTGTATTTCCCTTGGGTTAGCAAATAACCCTTGGAATAAAAACACACAAATAAAAGCAAAAACCAGTAACGGTGCTATAGCTAAAAGCTTACGATTCATGCTTCGCTCTCCGCTGTTTCTTTTGTTGATTGAGGCGATGAGGTGCGATAGCGTTTATCAAATAAAATTACAAACCCTGCTAACGAAATTAATATACCGCCAATCCACATCCAACGCACAAATGGCTTATGATAAATTCGTAATGACCACGCGCCTTCGCTTAATTGCTCACCTAACGCTAGGTATAAATCGCGTGTGAAGCCTGCATCAATTGCTGCTTCTGTCATAAACTGCATACCAATATCGTAACGGCGTTTTTCGGCATGTAACTGAGTAACTAGCTTGTTATTTTTTAATACCGATACAACACCCGCATGGCCACTGTAATTAGCCCCGCGAACATTTTTTACCCCTTCAAAGCGGTATTGATACTGATTAAGCTGCACCGTATCACCTGGTTTCATTGATACGTCGCGCTCAACAGAGTATGCCGAAGTAAGGGTTACGCCAGCAATTACAAAGGCAATACCTATATGGCCAAGTACCATAGCCCAATAACCTAAACCTAAGCGTTTAAAGCCTTCTTTAAAGGTGCTATGAACGGTAACTTTACTGTACAAATCAATACCCGTTGTAATTACAATCCATACTGCTAACGTGGTTGCTAATAAGGTAAGCGGTGCAATCACATCATAGCTAGAGAATAACCAAGCAAAGGTAATAATAATGCTAACTAATACACCCATTAGTATTTTATTTTGTAAAAACGCCCATTTATTTTGCTTCCAGCGTAAAAACGGCCCAATACCCATTAAAATAGCAAATGGCACTAACAGTATTGCAAACATCTTATTAAAAAATGGTTCGCCAATTGAAATGCTGCCTAAGCCCATTTCTTTGTGTACCATAGGTAATAAAGTACCTAGTAATACAATTAAAGTAGCAACCACTAAAAATATGTTATTTAGCCACAGTGCTACTTCGCGCGATACTAATTTGTAACGCCCTTCGCTTCGCACTTGCGATACGCGCATGCCATAAAGTGCTAATGCGCCACCAACAACAATCGCTAAAAAAGCCAGTATAAATAAGCCTCTATCAGGGTCAGTCGCAAAGGCATGCACAGATACAATAATACCTGAGCGCACAATAAAGGTGCCCAGTAAGCTAAGCGAAAATGCTGCAATTGCTAACAGCACTGTCCATGATTTAAATACACCACGTTTTTCTGTCACACTCAATGAATGTAAAAGTGCCGTTGCTACTAACCAAGGCATTAAAGATGCATTTTCTACTGGATCCCAAAACCACCAACCGCCCCAGCCAAGTTCTGAATACGCCCACCAACTTCCTATGGTAATACCTAAAGTTAAAAAGCCCCACGCGGTCATAGTCCAAGGACGAGACCATTTGGCCCAAGTATTATCTAGCTTGCCAGTTAAAAGTGCCGCAATTGCAAAAGCAAACGCTACAGATAGCCCTACATAACCCATATAAAGTAACGGCGGGTGTATGATCATACCCGGATCTTGTAGTAGCGGATTTAAGTCGCGCCCCTCTACCGGAAAATAAGGTAATAAACGCTCAAATGGGCTTGAAAGCAATAAGGTGTACATCATAAAGCCAACACCTAAAAAGCCAAGCACACCAAGTACACGAGCACGCAATACCCAAGGTAGTGCTTTAGAGCGCAGTGCAACAACAGCTGTCCAACCTGCTTGCATCAATAACCATAATAAAATAGCGCCTTCGTGCCCACCCCAAGTTGAGGTTATTTGATAATACCAAGGCAAAGAGCTACTTGAATGATACGCCACATATGCAACCGTAAAGTCATTTGTAAGGCTGGCATAAATAAGGGCGGCAAACGAAATAAATACAAATACAAATTGCCCTACCGCTAACGAAGGGGCAGCACGCATTAAGCGTAAATTACCGGTATGTGCCCCCCACAGCGGAAAAACACATAATAAAACGCTTAGCACCATGGCAAGCGTTAAAGAAAAATAACCAAGTTCTGGGATCATTATTAATTACCACTATCTAGGTTGTATTTAGGTTTCTCGTGTTTAATTCCTTTTAACGCTTCTGCCACTTCAGCAGGCATGTATTCTTCATCATGCTTAGCAAGTACTTCAAATGCTTCTATTACATTGGGCTCCACAAGTACACCTTGTGCAACTATGCCTTGGCCTTCGCGAAATAGGTCAGGCAAAATCCCCTGATAACGCACTACCACGGTTGGGCCTGTATCAACTAAAGTAAAGCTTACTTTTAAACTTTGCTCATTGCGCTCTACCGAACCTGGTACAACCATGCCACCAATGCGTAGCTTTTGGCCTATTTGTGGTTTTTCTTTATTGGGGCCTTTACCGTCAACAAGCTCACTTGGGGTATAAAATAAATTAATGTTTTCTTGTAATGCATACAGTACCAAGCCTATTGAGGCACCAATACCAAACAGCACTGCAACAATAACTAAAAGGCGTTTTTTACGTCTTGGGTTCATTATATTTGCTCCTGATTAGCATTTTTAATACGAACTTCTCGCGCTATTTGTTGCTCTACCGATGCCATAATATGTTTAGTCTCTCTGAGTGAACTAAATAAAATACCTAATAAAATAAGTGCGCATGTACCAAAAGAAAGCCACACATAAAATCCATAGCCTCCCATTGCAATAAAATCAGAAAATGAGTCAAACTGCATAACTACCTCTTAGTTAACAACTGGCGCACCCATGGGCGATGCTTTTCACGTTGTAATATTTCATTTTTAAGACGAATTAAAGTAACAGTGCCAACAAAAGCCGCAAACGCCAAAATGTTTACCATTAATGGCCAAAACATACTGGGATCAATTGCTTTGGTATCTAGCTTGGTTATTGAGGCTCCTTGATGTAGGGTATTCCACCACTCAACAGAGTAATGAATAATAGGTAAATTAATAACCCCTACAATAGCCAATATAGAAGCGGCACGACCCGCTGCCTTTTTATCTTCAAAGGCATGGTACAAAGACAACACACCCAAATATAAAAATAATAAAATAAGTTCTGAGGTTAAACGCGCATCCCATACCCACCAAGCGCCCCACATAGGTTTACCCCATGCAGCACCGGTTATAAGTGCAATCGCAGTAATGCACGCCCCTACAGGCGCAATTGCAATAACTGCAAGTTCAGCGTTTCGTAACTGCCAAACCAGCGCAATAATGGCAGCAATTGCCATTGATGAATAAGCACCCATAGATAAAATAGCCGAAGGCACATGAATAAAAATGATACGGTAGCTGTCTTTTTGTTGGTAATCGGCAGGCGCAAAACCAAGCCCCCATACCCAACCAACTAACATACTAATAACCGTAACTACGGCAAAATAAGGCAATAACGTATTGCATAACTTATATGCACGCTCTGCTTTAGCATAGGGATGTAACCACTTCCACATATTAACTTACACTCACTTTTAATGCTGACGATATGGCGATTGGCGCACTAATAATAGCAATAACTAACATAGCGCCAAGAATGGCAAGCTGCCCACTATAATCCAGCGACATAGTACTGGTATCGATAGCTGACGTTGCAAAAATTAAAACCGGAATATACAAAGGCAACACCAATAAACTCATTAAAATACCGCCTTTTTGTAATCCTACAGTAAGCCCAGCCCCAATTGCGCCAATAAAGCTCAACAAAGGCGTACCTAATAATAGCGTTAGTAACGTAGCCATTAATGCTGTGTTATCTAAATTCAATAGTAGTGCAAACAGTGGGGTCATTAATACTAAAGGAAGCCCAGTGATCACCCAATGCGCGGCTACTTTAGCCAACACAGTTAACGATAACGGATACGACGATGCAATAAGTTGTTCAAGTGAGCCATCGTTATAATCATCTCTAAACAGCTTATCTAACCCCAACATAGTTGAGAGCAAAGCAGCCACCCAAATTATACCCGGCGCCATTCTTGCCAGTAGACCGGGCTCTGGCCCAATAGCTAACGGAAATAATGAAATAACAATTAAAAAGAACAAAATAGGATTGATAATTTCAGCGCGCTGACGAAAAGCAAGTTTAACATCTTTACTAAACACGGCTTTAAAAAGTAACCAATAGGAGTGTTGTCGGGTCATTAGTGACGATACTCCAAAGTGAGTGTTTGTAGGTCGCTAAAATGAGCCGTTAAATCTTGATGCGTGGTTAGCAATATAGCTCCGCCATTTTTTAAATGCTCAACAAAACGTTGCTGTAAAAAGGCAACACCACTTTTATCAAGTGCTGTAAATGGCTCATCTAAAATCCATAGCTTAGCTTCACTTAACCATAATCGAGCTAACGCAACACGGCGTTGCTGCCCAGCAGAGAGCGTTCTAACCGGTACATCTTCAAGGCCTACTAAGCCAAGCTTACTTAATAAAGGGTATAAATCACCTTCATTAGTGTAGCCATTAATTGCCAACCAATGTTTAACGTTTTCAAGCGCACTGAGCTGCACATTAACCCCGGTTTTATGGCCTATAAATAATAGGTCTCTGGCGTACTCTTCATAGTACTTTTTAATCGACTGATTAAGGTACAGAATATCGCCTTCATCAGGCATAGAAAAGCCCGCTATAATACGTAATAAAGACGTTTTACCAGCACCATTAGCACCTGCTAATTGCATGATTTGGCCGCTATTAAGGCTAAAATTAAGATCCGCAAACAAACAACGTTCTTGCTTGATGCAGGTGACGGACTTAATGTGTAACAAGATGACGATTCTCTCTGCCAAAAATTAGGCGTTAGTCTATCATAATGATAGGGTAATACGAATATTGCTTTAAAATCGATTCACTAAAAATAAAGAAAACTTGATTTAAAATAATGAATACACCTACGCAAATTACATTATCTAATTCATTGGTTAATAACCTAACCTCTAATGCGCCTAAGCATAACTTAACCTCGCTTCCTGGCGAGATGCTTGCGGCAAAAAACATTCAGTTTTCTAAAGAATCGATTACCCTAGATGTATTAATAAATAAGCACTGGCAAACTCTCAGGCTTGGTATTACAACTGCGCCAAAAAACTTAGACAAAATAGCCAGTGCGAGCATACAGCTCAGTAACGAGGGCAAGTCACTTACAATTACCCCCAACAATACAAGGCTTACACTTAATCAACCGGTGCAATTACAGCAATTTTTAAATTATATAAATACCGGAAGCGAGTTACAAAATAATCCTATGCCGGCGCAGGTCGTATTAACGCCTACACCCAAGCTGGTAATTGAAAAGCTTAATGCCAGCATTGCAATTAATAAAGAGGTAGCGCAACTACTGGCCGCCGAGCAACCATTAAAAATAATAATTAGCACTAATAATAAAGGCGCGCAGCTAGACGTTATCAATCGCTTTGCTGAATCCGTGCATACACAACCCATAACTCAAGCAAAACTAGCAAGTTTACTTGCGCAAAATTTGCCAAATGCACAGCTACAAGCAACCCCTAAATTTGCAATTTTAACGCATGCACAACAAGCAGGTTCATTTAAGCTTAATATAAACAATAATCAACTTAACCAACTTTCGCATACCGTAACAAACGTAAACTTGAGCAGCCAAGCCAACAAACTGTTAATTCAAACTAATATAAACAGTACCACTGTCATACTTAAAAACTCGTTCACAAAACCGTTTAATCAACTAACTTCAGCGCAGCAAAGCAGCGTATCAACAAGCAATTTAAATAACCCTACTAGTCCATTAATAGCGGCTAATAACAGCCCTATTGATTCTTGGTTAAAAAGTAGTTTTGGTGAACTAAAAACGCGTATAAGTGATGCAGTAAAATACTTCGAAAACAAACCTTTTGCCGCTATAAATCAAACGACAACTGGTATTAATAAACTAAATGTCGCCGAGCAGTTAAACCAGCAACCTAACCAGTTGCCACCTTTAGTGCAGTTAACCCAATTAATTAAATCAAGTGTTAGCTTATGGCAGTTGCCAACAAGCATGCTCTTTGCAACAACAAGCAATGGCAAACTAAGTTCGCAAAATCAATTACATCCTTTAGAAGCTAAATTACTCGCTCCACTGCTAAACCAACTCAGTGCAGCTAGCGCAATAAACACACCCAATAACACGCCGCTTTTAAGCAGCAAAATAGCAGATATTGCACAGCAGTTATCGCAGCAACCAGCCGACTTAACGCGCCTCGTAAATCAGGCATTTAATCGGATGGTTTCTAGTAATAATTTACACCCAACAACTATACAGCGCGAAATTCTTGCCACATTACAACCAACGCAACTGACAAACGACACGCTGCAAAGCAGTTTTAGTAAGGGATTAGAGCAACTTGCAGTAAGCATTTTAGCCGCGCCTATTATTAGCCAAACAACTACACCTATTAGCATTAATAATCAAACCGGCTTAGATGCACTACTGCAGGTGTTATTACCCACATTTAAAACCGGCAACTCTGGTGCTAAATTACTTGAGCAACTGCAACAAAGCCAAGTGCAAGCACTTGCGGGGGAGTTAACACAAGTTAAAAATACCCTTGGCCAAGTAAATGTTACCCCTGCTAATCAGCTAGCCGACTCAAACCCCTTGGTAAACTTTTTATTACCAATGAAATTACCGCCAGAAGCGGCGCAAACAGAAATAACATTAGGCCAATATAAAAAGCCCAGTGGCGATAAGCTAGCAGAAAAAAATGTCTGGTTTGTTAGGTTAAACTTTGATTATGCACAGCTTGGTCAGTTACAAATTACTGCCGAATTAATGGATAAAGCACTTGATTGCCAGTTATTTGCATCAAGCCAAGAAGTGACCGCTATGGCTCATCCGCATCTTGATAATTTAAGATCAAAATTAGCCAAGCATGGTTTGCAAGTAGGTGATCTTACTTTAAAGCAAGGCGATGCAAGCCATCAAGCTTTTTATAAATCGCATGCCATTATTAATATTAAGGTATAAAAAATGAGTGACTCAGCCAACAACAAATCTGCGATTGGGCTTTTATATGCAGCCGGAAACTCGCCAATGGTAAGTACCAAGGGCTTTGGTAAATTAGCTGATGAAATAATAGCAGCGGCTGAAAAAAAAGGCATTATGATCCATCAAGATGAAGCATTAGCCAAAACGTTATCACACTTAGAGCTTGGGGAAGAAATACCTAAAGAGTTGTATTATGTAATTGCTGAGCTAATTGCATTTTCGTATGTATTAAGAGGGCAATTTCCGCCAGGCTGGCAAGACTTTCAAGGTAAGTTAAATATTAAGGCGTAGCTTTAACAGCATTAAAAAGCAAAAAAGACGCTAAGCGCCTTTTTGTTTATGCAATGAAAACAGCAGTTCTGCTTCTGCTCTAGGTAATTCGCATTCACGAATTACTTCTTCTAAATCAGCTCCAAGTTCGACCATCTTTACAGCACGAGAATAAATTTTTGCATCTGGATCGTCATACTTTTGCGCTGCTTGTTGTTGAGTTAGCTCTTCATTTTGCTGTTCAACTTCAAGTACTCGCTTACCAATACTTAATAACCCAGTGCGCAACTCTTGTACCTCACTGCGTAAAATATTAATTTGCTCAGCCGAGTCTTTAAATTGCTGCAGCTGAGAGGTAAACTCACTTGCATAGCTGCTTTTAAATAGAATGATCATCGCCAATGCTATAAGGGCAACAGCTAACGCTATAATTGCTAAACTGAGTAATAACATAATTTTTAGTGGTAAAGCTTATAAATCGCTCAACTCATCCCATTCGTCGTCACTAAGTAGCTTATTTAAATCAACTAAAATAAGTAACTCGTTTTCGCGATTACACACACCCTGAATAAACTTAGCGCTTTCTTCTGTGCCTACATTCGGCGCACTGTCTATTTCTGAGCTGCGCAAATAAACCACTTCAGATACGCTGTCGGCTAAAATACCAATAACTTGCTCTTCAGCTTCAATAATTAAAATTCGCGAATTATCTGTTGCATCCGTACCGGCTAAACCAAAACGGGCACGAGTATCAATAACCGTAACCACATTGCCACGTAAATTAATAATACCAATCACGTACGAAGGTGCACCAGGTACAGGGGCTATTTCAGTGTAGCGTAATATTTCTTGCACTTGCATTACGTTAACACCGTAAGTTTCGTCTTCTAACTTAAACGTTACCCACTGTAGTATTTCATCATTATTATCTGCATTTTTATTTGCTGACAGTAACTTATCTTGGTTCATGCTGTTTCCCCGTAATGGTCATTACTACTGACGGCTGTCTAGGCCTTTCTCTAATAATGCATTTAAATTATTTACATCTATTAAAGCGCACATTTTTTCTTTAATAACACCGGCAAGCCATGGGCGCTTACTTTGGTTTGTACGCCATTTTACATCTTCTTTACTCAATGTAATGTTATTTATTAGCTTTTCTGCCAATAATCCCCACTGACTGTCGCCTAGTGTAATTAAATACTTGTAGTTAAGTGACGCCTCTAACTTTTCGTCATACTTTTCTGGCATAACCCAACGTGCGGTATCAACCACATTAAGTTTTTCATCTCTATTGAGCATAACGCCTTTAAACCACTTTGGTTTACCAAATAAATGATTTACTTCACTTAATTCATGTATACCGCCTAACGCTTTAAGCGGCACAGCTAGCGTTAATCCTGCCACTTCAAAAAATAAGGCTTGAAATTGCCCGTCAAAATAATCAGCTTGGCTTTGTGCGGCTAATATTTGCTCGGCCGACAGTGTTTGCTCAGCAGAGGTGACTAGGGCTTTGATTTCTTGCGCTATCGGCTTTTTAATAATTTCTGGCGCAACTTGCTCAAATACTGGCGTACTTTGTGTGCTCTGCGCTTCTAAATCTGGGTGTTCAGTTTTTTTATCCGTTACCTGCTCAAGTAATTTTGCAACGGGTTCAAGATTATCTACAGGCTGGTCTTCGCACAATAACGCGCCTAGATATTGAGTCATTACTTTTTCATTAGCAAATAATTGCTTACTCATTGATTAACCTTGTTCTATTAAATAGTCGAGCAATGCCTTGTAGGCATATACCCCGCGAGACCGTGGGCAAAATTCACTTGGAACTTGTTGCGCTAAACTGGCGTCTCTAAATTTGGTATCTACCGGAACAACGCCCGGCCACACTTTATCAGTATAAGTATTTTGCAGTGTTTTATATGCCTCTAACGAGGCTTTAGTGCGCTTATCGTACATGGTGGCAATTATAGTATATTCATAGCTTTTAGCTTGAGATGTTTGCATTAACTGCATAGTACGCATCATTCTGTCGAGCCCCTTTAGCGCTAAAAACTCGGTTTGTACCGGCACTAAAATGCGTTCACTCGCAGCTAGCGCATTAACCATTAATACGCCAAGTACTGGGGGGCAATCGAGGATTGCATAGTCGTAATATTCGCTTATTTTTGCAAGCGCTTTTTTTAATATTAATCCCATGCCGGTTTTATTGCCCATACTTCTATCTAGAGTAGCAATAGCCATAGTGGCGGGTAATATATCTAAGTTTTCAATACTAGATGGACATAATGCTTGGAGTATTTCTTCGCTTTGCATGCTAGTTCCGCGTACAAAAATATCGTATACGCTAACCTCTAAATCCTCAGAATCAATGCCAAAGTAATAGGTTAATGAGGCATGAGGATCGGTATCAATCAATAATACGCGCTTACCTTGAGATGCTAAAATACCTGCAAGGCTAACCGCGGTTGTGGTTTTCCCTACTCCACCTTTTTGATTTGCTACAGTCCAAATCTTCACATTGCATCCTAATTACAGTTCATTTCGAGTCGATATACGAATACCGCCATGGGGTAAACGAATTATTTTTATTGTATTATCGTCAGAGGGTAATTCTGCTTCAGGCTCAGGTTTAACGACTACTTGTTGCGGCTCAACGCTTACTACTTCTGCTGTTGGTGGCAACCCATATTTAGATAGGGCAATAACTACTTTGCGATTTTCAGCACGCCCTTGCTTAGTATCGTTAGTGGCAAAAGGAGAATATTGACCATATCCCTCAATCGCCATTCGCGCTGAATTTATACCTAGCCTTTCAAGCTCAACTAAAACGGCTGTTGCACGCGCCACCGACAACTCCCAATTCGAGCTGTACATTTCATTACCTATGGTTTGGTTGTCAGTATAGCCGCGTACTCTAATATAGTTATCTACCGGAGCAATTATATCTTTAATTATTTTAACAACTTGCTTAGCTCGAACTTGCGCTACACTACTGCCACTTGAAAATAGCATGCCAGAACTAAGCTCAATGATCAGCCAATCTTGGCTGAGTTCTAAACTTGCTTCACCATCGCGTATTTCATCTATTAATGACGATTGCAGCTTAGCCAACAAACTATCGAGTGGTTTGCCAAGGTGTTTTTGCTCAATATTACTGGTATCGCTTTGTCCGTCCAGCAGCTTTGGCCCATGTTCTTCTTTTAAAATACTTTCGCCGTAGAGCACCTCTTGCTCTGGGGTTACTCTGTCTGTCAATATTGCGTCGCCATTTACCCCAGTTCCTTGCTGCGAATGTTGACGGGCTGACTTATCAAATACATAACCAATCGAATCGGACAGCACTTGAAATTTCTCTTCTTTGTTAATTGCTATTGCGTACAAAACCACAAAAAAGGCAAACATAATCGTCATATAATCAGCATAAGACACCAGCCAACGTTCTGTGTGTTGACTTTTAGTAGTGGTGTTGCGCAAGCGACGACGTAACATAATAGGGGCTACTCAACCACGACATTTGGGCGGTCAACCCGATAGGCTTCAAGCTTTAATTCAATACTTACTGGGCTTTCGCCTTGGCTTATTGCAATTACGCCCTCGGCAAGCATTTCGTGATAAAGCATTTTTTGCTCAACCCGTTGCTTTAACTTATTAGCCATAGGTAAAAATAATAAATTAGCTAAACCCACGCCATAAATAGTTGCTATAAAGGCAGTGGCAACACCGGCTCCAAGCTTTTGCGGATCTGTAATAAACGACATTGCCTGAATAAGACCAAGCACGGCCCCTAAAATACCTATGGTCGGACTATAACCGCCCATAGCTTCATAAACACGACTTGCCTCTAGCAGACGTTCGCGCTCTAACAGTAAATCTATTTCTAACGTATCGCGCAGTTTTTGATCTGAGCAACCATCAACTAATAATCCAAGCCCTTTTGCAGCATAGGCATCTGGGTGGGTAAGCGCTTCGTTTTCAAGGGCTAAATAACCTTCTTGACGTGCTTTATGTGACCATCCTTTTACTTGCTCTATGGCATCTTCAATATTGTATTTAGGCGATACAAAAACCCAGTGCGTAATTTCTAGCATCTTTTTAAAAGTACTGGCTGATGTTTGTAACATTACAGCACCCAATGTGCCGCCCAGTACAATGATCAACGCAGGTCCGTTAAATAATGCCGATACCACACCGCCCTCTAACGAGTAACCTATAGCAATGGCGCCCAAGCCAATAAGTAAACCTAGTACGGAAAGCTTATCCACAGCCCACCTCTATCTTTAAACGTATTGCTACTTCATCTAATCGCAGACTTTCGCTCGCTAAACCAGCATTAGCAATTGCTTGTGGCATACCATAAACAACACAGCTTTTTTCATCTTGTGCCCAAATGGTTGCCCCTGATTGTTTAAGCATACGAGCGCCTTCACGCCCATCTGCGCCCATACCAGTTAATACTATAGCTAATACATCACCTTGATACGCTTTAGCGGCACTGGCGAAGGTTACATCAACGCTTGGTTTGTAACTAATGCGCTCGCTGTTATCTTCAAAAACTCGTAGTGTTCTACTTGCCCCACGACCATCAATCATCATTTGCTGGCCACCCGGTGCTAAGTAAGCCACACCTGCTTGCAGTCGATCTCCTTGCTGCGCTTCTTTTACCTGAATTTTACACAAACTATTTAAGCGTGCCGCAAAAGCCGGAGTAAACGCAGCAGGCATATGCTGAATTAATAATATAGGGTGCGGAAAGTTAGCAGGAAGCTGAGTTAATATAGTTTGCAGCGCAACAGGTCCACCGGTTGATGTGCCAATTGCAACTAGTTGATAGTGCTTGCCACTCGTGCGCTTTGTTACTATTGCACTGCGACTAGTTACTGGCGAATTATTAAAGCTTCGCTCTGGTTGTACTACTGTTGTTGCTGTTTTATTTGTTTGTGCAAACCTTGCTGCTAATGCGCTTGGCGCTGAAGTAGGTGTAAATAAAGGTTTGTTTATACTGGAGGGGCTAGGGCTAGCAACACGTCTAATACGTTGGCGGCCAATTTCTTTTACTTTGCTTTGCAGCAGCTTAATGGCATCTTCGTTATTGCGAGCAATGTCTTCAAATTTTTTCGGTAAAAAATCCATAGCACCAGCATCAAGTGCATCTAAAGTTGCAGTTGCACCGGAGCGAGTTAACGAAGAAAACATTAAAATTGGCGTCGGGTTACTGGCCATAATTTCTTTTACAGCACTTATACCATCCAACACCGGCATTTCTACATCCATAGTGATCATATCAGGACGTAAACTAGCTGCTTTTTCTACAGCATCTCGGCCATTTACGGCAAAGCCAATTACTTCAATCTCGCTATCTAATTCAAGAATCTCACTCACTCGACGGCGAAAAAAGCTCGAATCATCAACAACTAAAACTTTAACGGCCATTTTGCTCTCTTATTTTTATTGTGTAGACGTATAAAGTATACGTCTACTTTATTATTTACCTGCGTAGTGTTTTAACATACTCGGTACATCTAATATAAGTGCAATACCACCATCCGAAGTAATAGTGGCACCTGCCATTCCAGGCGTACCTTGTAATAAAGCGTCTAACGGCTTAATAACCACTTCTTCTTGACCAATTAACGAATCAACCACAAAGCCAACTTGTTGCGTACCTATTTGCACAATAACCACATGCCCTTGCGCTTTACGGCTTGTACGATCGGCACCTTTCACTAGCCAATGCTCTAAATAAAATAAAGGCACTGCCTTTTTACGAACAATAATAGTTAACTGACCATCAACCACATTCGTTTTAGTAAGGTCTAAGTTAAATATTTCACTTACCCCTGCTAATGGTAGTGCAAATGTTTGCTCACTCACTACCACCATTAAGGTAGGTAAAATAGCCAAAGTTAACGGTACTTTAATTTCAAGTATAGTGCCCACACCTAGTTCTGACTCTATGCTAACCGAGCCATTTAACTGGGTGATTTTAGTTTTAACCACATCCATGCCAACACCACGACCAGAAATATCAGATATTGCTTCTTTGGTAGAAAACCCTGGCGCAAATATCAGATTGTAAGCTTCGGTGTTAGACAAACGGCTTGCTTGCTCTTGATCAAGCACACCTTTTTTAATTGCTATTTGTTTTAGTTTTTCAGCATCCATACCTGCGCCATCATCTTTAATGGTAAGCAAAATATGATCCCCCTGCTGCGAAGCAGAAAGCGTAACGGTACCTGTTCTCGGTTTACCCGCAGCTTCACGATCATCTGGCATTTCTATACCATGATCAACCGAGTTACGTACTAAATGCACTAATGGATCGGCCAGTGCCTCAACTAGGTTTTTATCTAAATCGGTTTCTTCGCCAACCAGCAATAAATTAATATCTTTATTTAAGGTACGTGCTAAGTCGCGAACAACACGCGGAAAACGGCCAAATACTTTTTTGATTGGCTGCATTCGCGTTTTCATTACCGCGCCTTGCAAATCAGCTGTAACAACATCTAAGTTAGATATTGCTTTACTCATAGATTCACTTTCTGAACTGGTGGCTAAACTCACTAAACGATTACGTACTAATACAAGCTCGCCCACCATATTCATAATTTGATCAAGGCGTTTAGTATCAACCCTTACTGTTGTTTCAGCTTGTGCAGGCGGCGCTTTTTTAGCAACTGGCGCAGCGGTATTGGTATTAGCACTTGCTGCTACAACAGCCGCTTGTGGCTGCTTAACTTTATCAACTGCTACTGGTGAGGCTTTAACTACAGCTGCTTTAGGAGCCGTAACTTTATTTACAGGTGCAGGTGTTGCCGCGCTTTCTTTAGATTTTGGCGCCGCTCCCTTGCCATGTAGCTCATCTAGTAAAGCTTCAAACTCATCGTCACTTATTTCATCATCGTTAGTGCTAGCAGCCGGACTTTGAGCTGCTTGAGGTTTTGGAGTTTTATTTACCGCACCAAAACTTCCCACCCCGTGAAGCTCATCTAATAAGCTATCAAATTCATCGTCGGTAATATCGCCACTTAAGTCGCTGCTATTACTTAATGACTCTTTTATTGCAGGGCCTTTACTTTTGCCATGAAGTTCATCAAGTAAGTTTTCGAATTCATCTTCGCTAATTTCATCAATATGCGCATCGTTTGCTGTAGCGTTTGTTGCTGCACTGGGTGCATCAAACAACTCATCAAATGCAAAAGGGTCATCATCTAAATTAGCATCTTGCGTTATTACTGGCGCAATAGTGTCACCACCAAGCTCTTCTTCTGTGGGCGGTAAACCTAATTTATGTAATATTTCGAGTAACTGGGGATCGGCAGGCTCTGGTTGCTCACGATTTTTTATCGTAGCAAACATTTCGTTAATAGTATCAAGTGCTTGAAGTATAACATCCATTAGCTCAGAGTTAACTGTTCGCACTTTTTGGCGCAGTAAGTCAAACACGTTTTCTGCGCCATGGCAGGCATCTACCAGCTCTGACATCGCTAAAAAGCCCGCGCCACCTTTAACAGTGTGAAAGCCTCTAAAAATAGCGTTCAATAATTCAGTATCTTCTGGGTTATTTTCCAGTTCAACTAATTGTTCAGATAAAAGCTCAAGGATTTCTCCAGCTTCAACTAAAAAATCTTGTAATATATCTTCATCGACTTCAAAGCTCATGCAGTTACTCTCCTATTAGAAGCCCAAACTTGATAAAAGATCATCAACTTCGTCTTGATCAGATACAACATCATCACGCGATTCTTTATCAATAATAGGGCCTTCTGGGCCTGCTAATGCTTGTGCGGCAATCGAGTTTTCTGTTTTTTGTTGCTCTTGGTTATCGTTTTCATCTTGTGCTGCAAACGCAGTTAACAGATGAATTAAACTTTCTTCAACTTCGCGTACCAGCTCAATAACACGGCGAATTACTTGTCCGGTTAAATCCTGATAATCTTGAGCCATTAACACATTAGTCATTAATACTTGCAACTCATCGGTTTTAAGATGCGAGCTGTTCATAAATTTATCAATGCTATGACACAATGTTTTAAATTCACCAAGTTCAAGATCGCGGCTCATTAACCGATCCCAGGTTGGCTTGATATGCGAAATATCATCAGCTAATTGCTGGGCTAAAGGCAGGCTCGCTTCAACCGCATCCATGGTTTTGTTGGCGGCGTTTTCTGTCATTTCTATGACATAGTTAAGTCGCTTTTTAGCATCCGGAATGGCATCAGTGGTTAAATCTGTTATGCGGGTGTCAAGCTCAAAACCCTTTAAAGACTCGTGCAACTGGCGCGTTAATTTACCTACTTCTGCAAACAAATATGATTGTTCTTGAGAGGCAGTTTCTAAAATTAACTGATCAGCTTTATGTTGCTCACCGTTTTCTAAAAAAGTGACCAGCTGACGTGCTTGCTCTAAAGTAATCTGAGGCGCAGCAGGTGCTGACATAAGCCTCTCCCCTTATTAACCTAAGCGTTCGAACACTTTTTCTAATTTAGTTTTTAATGTACCCGCAGTAAATGGCTTAACAATATAACCATTAACACCTGCTTGGGCTGCTGCAATAATTTGCTCTTTCTTAGCTTCTGCAGTAACCATTAAAACCGGAAGATGCTTTAATTTGTCATCTGCGCGTATTGCTCTTAACAAGTCAATACCTTGCATGCCCGGCATATTCCAATCTGTTACTACAAAGTCAAATGATTGATTTTGCAACATAGGTAAAGCAGTTGAGCCATCATCTGCTTCTAAAACATTGGTAAACCCTAAATCACGCAATAGGTTTTTAATAATACGTCTCATCGTTGAAAAGTCATCAACAACAAGAATTTTTATGTTTTTATCCAAAACATCCTCCAGTGAGGCCTAAACCTGTATTTACTTACTTCTAATTTATCCAGTCATTGATTTTTGCTTTTAGCTTAATCATCGCCTGACCATGTATCTGACTTACACGCGACTCACTTACATCGAGTATCTGTCCAATTTCTTTTAAATTCATTTCATCGTTATAGTACAACGAAAGCACCATTGCATCTCGCTCTGGTAGGGATTTAATTGCACTTAATAAAGATTCATTAAACCTTTCATTTTTAACATTATTAAAGGGTTTGTCTAGTGCTAAATCGTGCCCAACAGGTGTTATAACATCCTCATCAATACCTAAATCTTCTATTCCCAAGATTTTACTGGAATTAACATCGGTTAAAATATGATGATATTGCTCTAGTGTAATTTCAAGCTTTTGGGCAACTTCACTGTCTGTAGGTTCACGATTCAGGCTGCTTTCTAATGCTGAAATAGCTTCTATAACCTGGCGGCTTTTACGATGTACTGAGCGAGGAGCCCAGTCTCCACGGCGCATTTCATCAAGCATAGCGCCCCGAATACGAATACCCGCAAAGGTTTCAAAACTAGCGCCTTTAGTGGCATCAAAGTTTTTTGACGCCTCTATTAATCCTATCATTCCTGATTGAATTAAATCATCGAGTTGTACACTAGGGGGTAAACGAGCAATTAAATGACATGCTACTTTTTTTACTAATGAAGCATGCTTTTCAACAATCATATTTAAATTTTGTGTTGATTCATATCCCATAGCTCTATTCACCAATGTAGTCATAGTTAGCCGTTAACGAGTTTCTCAATGAAAAATTCTAAATGACCCGAAGGCTGGTTCGGTATTGGCCACTTTGTTATTCTTGTTGCTAATGTTTTAAAGGCAAGTGCAGCTGGAGAACTAGGAAACAGTTCAACAATTACTTTTTGACGACGTGTTGCTTTGCGCATATTTTCATCATAAGGAACGGTTGCAACCAGCTCCATTGATATATCTAAAAATCGGTCTGTAACCTTTGATAGCTTTGCAAATAACTCTTGCCCTTCGCGTAATGAACGCACCATGTTGGCAACAATTTTAAATTTATACACGCCATGTTCGCGGCTTAATACTTTGATCAGTGCATAGGCATCGGTTATTGAAGTTGGCTCGTCACATACCACAACCAAAACATCTTGTGCAGCGCGAGAAAAACTCAGCACCATATCCGATATACCGGCAGCGGTATCAACAACTAATATATCAAAATCAGTATTGAGTTCGCTAAAAGCACGAATAAGCCCAGCATGTTCTGCAGGCGACAACTCAACCATACTTTGTGAACCCGACGTCGCTGGTACTATTTTGATCCCAGCGGGGCCTTCTACTAGTATTTCATCAAGCTCACATTCGCCAGATAACACATGCGATAAATTACGCTCAACACGTAGTCCAAGCATTACATCACAATTGGCTAAACCCAAATCGGCATCAAGCACTAACACTCTATTGCCTTGCTGACCTAAAGCGATCGCTGTATTTAACGATACATTTGTTTTTCCAACGCCACCTTTACCGCCAGTGACGGCGATAACCTTAACGCCGTTATTATTATTTTTGCTCATTTTACGCAGGCCGCTTGCTTGATCTAATACTGTGTTAATCATACATCTCTACTGTGCTCGACGCCACTGATTGGTGTCGTGAATGTTGTACTTTTGTTCTCTTTAAATATAATTGCTCAGCTTTTTTCACTAGTTTTTCTGCATTTGCAACTCGAATATCTTCAGGTACTCGTTGACCATTAGTAAGATACCCTATTGGCAGGCGATTTTGAATCGCAATACTAATTATCTCGCCTAAACTTAATGATTCGTCGAGTTTAGTGAAAATACAACCGCTTAACTGTACTTTTTTAAAGTGTCTTACGGTTTCTTGTAACACATTTATTTGCGCAGTGGCACTTAATACTAAGTAATTACGAATATCCACACGCTGATTACGCATTAAGGTATTTAGCTGCTCAGTTAAACGTAAATCACGTTGGCTCATACCTGCGGTATCTATAAGTACTAAGCGCTTGTTACGTAAATGATATAACACTTCAGCCAGTTCGTTCGCATCTTTAACTTGTTTAACCCCACAGCCTATAATACGGCCATATGTTGCAAGCTGCTCGTAAGCACCAATTCTGTAAGTATCGGTAGTAATTAGCGCTACTTTATCAGCACCATATTTTTGTGCACCTAATGCCGCGAGCTTAGCCACTGTAGTGGTTTTACCCACACCGGTTGGGCCAACTAATGCGTAAACACCACCTTGGCGCAAAATTTCGTTATTCGTGGTTTGCATCTGATCTTCAACCATAGTTAACAGCGCTTTCCAGCCCTGCTGACGCGGAACATCTTCAGGTACAAAACAAGCCATTTGCTCAGCAACTTCTTTATCGATTCCCATGCCTACTAAGCGGTCAATCATGCATGCGCGCGTTGGGTCACGGCGCGCCATATCTTGCTGCATTAAACCCGACACTTGGTGCTCTAATAACTGGCGAATTGCGTTCATTTCTTCACGCATTGTGCTCATTGCTTCACTTTCGGTATTTTTAGTCGTGTGTGTTTGCGCAACTGGCGTGTCTAATTCATCAAAATCACGGTCTAGGTCATCAAAACCTAAGCTGTCAGCTTGCGTTTGTGGGCGTGCTTGCGCGGCTTCTTCACGCGCAAACATATTTGTAGGGCGTTGTTTAGCGACCGGCTCTTGATAATGCTCTGAGGTATCTATACCTGATTGCGAAAACATTGAAGCCAATTCTGCTGAACGTGGACGCGGCGACTGGCGCTCTAATAATGCTTGTAAGCTGTCGGCTACTTTTGCTTGTGGCTCAGGTCTAGCACGCTGTGGCTCTGGTTTTACAAAGTTATGCATGCTGTGCGAGTGGACAGAATGTGCCGTACGCTGCTGCAGCGGCACACTTTGTTGTGGCGCGGCGGCTTTAGGGGCTGCTTTGTCATAATCAACCGCTGCGACAATTTCTACGCCGTTTGCGAGTTTTTTATTAGACATAATAACCGCATCAACACCTAGCTCATCTTTAACTTCTTTAAGTGCTGTGCGCATATCTTTAGCAAAAAAACGTTTAATCTTCATGGTTCAACCCCTTTAAAATCTTATTGTTGGCCTACTGAGCTAACAATCTTAATCTGCCTTTCGTCTGGTATCTCTTGATAAGACATCACTCGTAATCCTGGAATGGTGTACTTAACAAAACGAGATAACACAGTGCGTAACATTCCTGACGTTAACAGTATTGAAGGTTCACCGGCCATTTCTTGATTTTGATGCGCTTCGTTTAATGACACTTGAAGTCGCTCTGCAAGTCCTGGCTCTATTCCGGCACCTTCGTCGCCTGCATTTTGTAATGACTGATGCAACATCTGTTCCAACTCAGGCGCCAAGGTTATGACAGGGATTTCTGAAGACATGCCCACTGCATCTTGAACTATTAATCGACGCAGTGAAATACGTACCGCAGCGGTTAAAACATCTGGATCTTGGCTACGCGGGCCATACTCTACAAGGGTTTGTACTATTGAGCGCATATCGCGAATAGCTACACCTTCGTTTAATAAATTTTGTAAAACTTTAACTATGGTAGTTAATGGCAATACATCAGGCACCAAGCCTTCTACTAACCTTGGGTGACTTTTTGCTAGCATATCTAATAGATTTTGTACTTCTTCGTGGCCTAATAATAACGCCGCATTATTGGTGAGTAATTGGCTAATATGAGTGGCAACCACAGTCGCCGAATCAACCACGGTATAACCAAGCGATTGCGCTTCATCTTTTTGATCAGGCTTGATCCACACCGCATCTAAACCAAAAGCCGGATCTTTAGTTTCAATCCCTTTTATAGGACCAAATACTTGCCCCGGATTAATTGCCAATTCGTCGCCGTGTTTTAGTTCGCCTTCGCCACTTGATACGCCCATTAAGGTAATTCGGTATGCATTTGGGTCTAGCTCTAAGTTGTCGCGTATATGTACCGGGGGCACTAAAAAGCCTAATTCTTGAGAGAGCTTTTTACGCACGCCTTTAATACGGTTTAGCAATTCACCACCTTGGGATTGATCAACCAATGGAATAAGTCGGTAACCTACCTCTAAACCAATTACATCAACTTGCTGCACATCGTCCCAGCCTAACTCTTTTTGTTCTTGCTTATTGGCAATGCCTGTACCTACTGCGCTGCCATTAGCGGTTTCCTCAGCAAGTGCTGCTGCCGCTTTTAATTTATTTTGTTGAGTGTAGTAAGCTAAATAACCTAATAGTGCGCCCAAGCTTAAAAACGCTACGTGCGGCATACCAGGTACTAAGCCCATAATAATTAAAATGCCTGAAGCAATAAATAACGACTTTTCGTTACCGAGTTGTTTCTTAAATTGATCGCCCATGTTGTGCGACTCATTTTGACGCGTTACAACAATAGCAGTACCAATAGAGAGTAATAATGAAGGGAGTTGCGCAACCAAGCCATCACCTATGGTGAGCAAGGTATAAATTTCCATGGCATTGCCAAAGCTTAAATCGTGTTGGATCATGCCAACAAATAAGCCACCAACAATATTAATAATTAATATAACAATACCGGCAATAGCATCGCCTTTTACAAATTTACTGGCACCATCCATAGAACCATAAAAGTCGGCTTCGCGGGTTACTTCTTCGCGGCGCTCTCGGGCTTGCTCAGCGCTAATAAAACCCGCATTCATGTCAGCATCAATTGCCATTTGTTTACCCGGCATAGCGTCTAGGGTAAAACGCGCCGACACTTCAGAAATACGCCCAGCACCTTTAGTAATTACCACAAAGTTTATGATGATCAAGATTAAAAACACCACTAAACCTACTGCATAGTTACCACCAATAACCACAGAGCCAAAGGCTTCAATTACTTTACCGGCAGCATCACCACCATTGTGGCCCTCAAGTAATACTACTCGGGTGCTGGCAACGTTAAGTGCCAAACGCATAATAGTGGCGATTAGTAACACAGCCGGAAACATACCAAACTCAAGTGGTTTCATGGTGTATACAGTTACCAGTAACACCACCAAAGCAAGGGCAATATTAAAAGAAAATAATATATCAAGCAGGAACGGAGGAAGAGGTAAAATGACCATACCCAGCGCAGCAAGTACCATTAATGGTGTACCTACGCCTTTGGCATACTCTTTTTTATCTTTGTTAAGTTGTTGTAATACCGCTTTAAATCCCATAACCCTACAATTTCAAAAAATTGACACTACTTTGAAATTGCAATAACTATTCCAAGTTATAGGTTATTTAAATTAATACTGATAATCGTCAGGAATAGGCAGTTTTTTATTAAGTTTGGTGGGGCGTTTTCCGCGCCCTTTATTAAAGCGCTTAAGCTGAAACACATAAGCTAATACTTGCGCAACTGCGGTAAATAACTGATCCGGAATTTGCTCCCCCACTTCTGCAGTATGATAAAGCGCTCGAGTAAGCGACGGCGATTCTAAAATAGGCACTTCATTACCAATCGCTATTTTACGAATTTGCATTGCCATTTCATCAATTCCTTTGGCAACTACTATAGGTGCTCCGGCGCGTTCGGTGTCGTACTTTAAAGCCACAGAGTAATGGGTAGGGTTAGTTACAATAACATCGGCATCGGGCACATCTTGCATCATACGTTTTTGCGACATTTGCCGCTGGGTTTGTCTTATGCGCGCTTTTATTTGCGGGTCACCCTCTGAGTTTTTATACTCGTCTTTTACTTCTTGAAGGGTCATTTTAAGTTGTTTATTGTGATTATAACTTTGAAATGGCGCATCAATCGCAGCAATAATAATTAAGGTACAAGACAAGCCTAAAAACATCCAAGCCAATATTTCTAAGGCATGAATAATATTACCTGGGGCGCTTTCTACACTTAAGTGCAGTATTTCATCAAAAAAGGTATTAATTAAAAACACTGCAAAACTGGCAACTAAACCAAATTTTAACAGCGACTTTAACAGCTCCACCCCAGCTTGGGGGCCAAACATACGTTTAAAGCCTTTAGCGGGCGACATTTTACTAGCTTTAGGCGCAGCAGCTTGCCAACTAAAATTAAAGCCACCTAACATGGTGTTACCAATAAAAGCAGCTAATACAATAATAAATACAAACATTGCCATAGGGAACATCAGCGCATCGGCCACTTCGCCCCATACGGCAAACATTTTGGTGGTGTCGTAGGTTTCGTTACGGTTAAGGCTAAGCATTCTACCCATTACGTTATACAAACCTTTACCAATTTCGGGGCCGTACATGAGCAACGAAATAGCCGAAAAAATAAGCACAAACATAGTGCCCAGCTCTTTGGAGCGTGCTATTTGGCCTTTCTTTTTGGCATCCTCTACTTTTTTGGATGTGGGTTCTTCGGTTTTTTCTTGTCCAGAATCTTCAGACACAATAACCTCCTAAGGCGAGCAGCCCACTAATGAGCACATTAACTCGACCATTTTTAGCCACTGAAACTCAAACTGCGATACAAAATTACCTAAGGTCGCCCAAATAATGATAAGCCCAGCAACTAAAGTAAACGGAAAACCAATAGAAAAAATATTTAGCTGTGGCGCGGCGCGGGTCATAATGCCAAACGACATATTAATTACCAGCATAGCGGTAAGCGGTGCCAGTGATAGCACCAGCGCTGTAGTAAACATCCAGCCGCCCCAAGTTACTATGTCCCAGTAATGATCCACCGACCACCAATTACCATCAATTGGCAGCACTTCAAAGCTGTGTACCACCATTTGAATCATCATTAAATGACCATTAAATACAAAAAATAATAAGGTCGCTAAAATAAGGTAAAACTGCCCTACTGCAGGCACACTTAAACCATTGGAGGGGTCAACCACAGAGGCAAAACCAAGACCCGTTTGCATAGCCAATATTTGCCCAGCTAACACAAAGGTATTTAACAATAAGGTAGATGCAAAGCCAATCGCAATGCCTATTAGCATTTGCTGAATAACCACTAAAATCATTTCAAACGAAAACAAATTAGTAAAGGTAGCAGGCGGCAGCATAGGCACAGCAACAAAGGTAACAACAATTGCTAAGCCCATTTTTATACGTGTAGGTACGTTTTTAGCGCCAAGGCCAGCCATTACCATAATCATTGAGCTAATACGCACTAATGGCAGTAAAAAGTCACTCAACCATTGAATTACGACAGCAAACGGTAATTCCATACTTAGCCTGCAATTTCAGGAATAAGTAATACTAGGCGGGTAAAAAAGTCCATTAACTCTTGGGTAAACCAGTGGCCGCCAACAATAAGCGCACTTATAGTAATTAGTAAGCGTGGTAAAAAACTCAAAGTTTGCTCGTTAATTGAAGTTGCAGCCTGAAACACGGCAACCACTAAACCCACAATTAAGCCCGGCACTACAATAGCAGAAACCAATTTAATTACTAAAAACAGCGCGCTACTTAAAATATCAACAAATACTTCTGGTTCCACGGCGTACTCCTAGTGCGTAATTAGCTTAGTGTTAAGTAAGGTCATGTGCCTAAACCAAAGCTTTTTGCCAAGGTTCCCATCACTAAGCTCCAGCCATCAACCAACACAAACAGCATTATTTTAAACGGTAAAGACACTATCATTGGCGATAGCATCATCATACCCATGGCCATTAATACCGACGCCACCACTAAATCCACGATTAAAAAAGGAATAAAAAACATAAAACCAATAATAAAAGCAGTTTGCAGCTCACTGGTTACAAACGCCGGAATAAGTACAATTAAAGGAGTGGCTTCTGGCGAGTCTAACTGATCGTATCCCGCTATTTTGGCAAAGGTTTCTAAATCTTTAATACGCACTTGCGACAGCATAAAGGCTTTCATTGGCTCTTTTGCCAGCTCCAATGCTTCCATTGAAGTGACTTGCTCGCTTAGATAGGGCTCTATAGCGCGTTCGTTCACTTGCTGATAAATAGGCGCCATAATAAAAATACTTAAAAATAACGACATGCCTAGCAATACTTGATTTGAGGGGGTTTGTTGTAAACCTATGGCTTGGCGCAAAATAGCCAGCACTACAATTATACGGGTAAACGAGGTCATCATGATTATAGCCGCTGGAATAAAGCTCAGCGCGGTCATAATCGCCAATACTTGCAGCGTTACCGAGTAGTCTTGGGTGCCATCTGCATTTGTGGTAATGGTTAGTGCGTCTATTCCTTCTGCACTAACATTTGGTACAAACAGCATGACAAAAATAAGAAGCAGCCATTTAGTCATAATTTTAATTCTTTTTATTTTGATTTGCTTGTGGGTTTAAAAGCTTACTAAAGCGTTTTGCTAATTCTGGTAGCTCTTTTTCACTCAAAGGTGTGTCTAATTTATGTAAATAGTTAATGCTGTGCGGGGTAACCCCTAACAAATGTTGTGCGTTATCTATTTCTACCACCATTAAACGCTCACGCGAGCCCAGTGGTAAACTACGCACTACTTTAAACTCATCACTATTTGCTAAATTTGGATTAAACTTTTTCACAAAAAATGCCAGTACTATAATTAGCACCAGCACCATAACAAGCGATAACACCATAGAGAGAATATCGCCTGTGGGTGTTACCTGCTCTGCTTTTGTAAATACCGAGCTGGTTAAAGCAACAACCATACTCATCGTAATTTTTTGATCCGTTCTACTTGGCTAATTACGTCGGTTAAACGAATACCAAACTTATCGTTTACTACCACCACTTCGCCATGGGCAATTAAAGTACCATTAACCAGTACATCTAACGGCTCACCTGCAACACGGTCAAGCTCTACCACCGAGCCTTGGTTTAATTGTAATAAGTTACGAATATTAATTTTAGAGCGCCCTACTTCCATAGAAATAGTCACAGGTATATCTAAAATTGTATCGAGCTTGCGTTTTTCATCGCCACTGATCTCGTGTTTTGCATCGCTTAATTCATCGAGTTCAGTTACTTTTGCTTGGCCACTGTCATCAGTGCCCTCAGCTTCGGCTAAAGCTGCTGCCCATTCATCCATAGTGTCTTGATCATCGCTCATACATTTAACCTTTTAATCAATTACCAGTCTAAGTCTACACCGTCAGAGAGGTGTAAATCATCTTCTAGTTCTGCTAATTCTGCATCTGAATCAATTTTCTTGCCGCCTTTGGTAAATACATGCAGCTCAGATTTAACTGAATCAGGTCGTTTAATTTTTTCACTAATTTGCAGCGCAACACTATCGCGTGAGCGGCCCATTTTAGCTCTAAATGTCGGTAACTCTTCAACAAATACAGTTATATGCTCAGGCATTTCTACCGGAATAATATCACCTGCTTTGAGTTCCATTATTTGTTTTAGTGTTAAATCTACTTCCAATAACTGAGTAGATAGCTCAACCTCTACGTCCATTATTTCATCGCGTAGTGCCTTACTCCAACGTAAATCGGTGTCTTCGGTATCCGATTGCACACCCGCGTCAAGCAGCTCTCTAATTGGCTCCAGCATAGAATAAGGCAGAGCAATATGAAAGTCTCCCCCACCGCCATCCAATTCAATATGAAAAGAGCTAATAACCACCACTTCGGTTGGGCTTACAATGTTAGCCATAGCAGGGTTTACTTCAGAATCTAAGTATTCAAACGATACATCCATTACCGGTGCCCATGCTTCTTTATAATCTTCAAAGATTATTTTTAGTAACATTTGCACAATGCGTCGCTCTGTAGGGGTAAATTCACGCCCTTCAATTTTTGCATGGTAGCGGCCATCACCACCAAAAAAGTTATCAACCAAAATAAACACTAAACGTGCTTCCATGGTAATAAGGCCGGTGCCTTTTAAAGGTCTAAAACGCACCATATTTAAACTGGTTGGCACAAACAAAGTATGCACATACTCGCCAAACTTAATCATTTGTACGCCATTTATAGACACCTCAGCGGTGCGGCGCATCATGTTAAATAGGCTAATTCGCATATGACGAGCAAAGCGTTCATTAACAATTTCCAGTGTCGGCATTCGCCCACGTACGATCCGATCTTGCGAAGAAAAGTCATACTGAAGCGTATTGCCTTCACCGTCTTCACCTTCGGGTATATCTTCCTCGTCAACGTCATCAACACCATGCAATAACGCATCAATTTCGTCTTGGGATAATAAATCGCTCACGCTAGCCCCTTATTGCATCACAAAGCCGGTAAATAATACCCGCTCAATTACTTTACTGCCTTCAACGTCCATTAAGCTAGCTTGTACTTTTTCTAGTGCTGCAAAGCGTAAGTTTTCTTTACCTACACTGGTGCTTAGTTCGTCAGCCGTGGTCATAGAAAATATACTTAATAATGTACTTTCTATTAGTGGAATATGTTTTTTAGCGGTTTCTTCGTTTGATTCGCCGCGCACTAATAATTCCACTTTAATTTGCACAATTCTATCGCGACTAGAGCCCGGTATGTTAAATACAAAAGGTCTTGGCATTGCAACATAAAGTGCGCTGCCTATTTTGGCCGATGAGCCTGTAGAAGAGCTTGCTTGCTGTGCTGTAGCGGCTTCATCATTTAACGTTTCCGCTGGCGTGTCTGAGCCCGAAAGCAAAAAATAACCAACAACAGCTGCAACAATAACAAGCAATACAGCTGCAATAATTACTATGAGTTTCTTTTTGCTGTTACCTGTTTCTTCTATTTCTAAATTAGTCTCTTCAGCCATGACATTTCCTTTATTAGCAAAGGTACTTGCTTGTTTTAGTTATTATAATAGCAGTACTTAGGCATAGTAATCTATTGATGATGACGTTTGTTGTCGAGAACTTGGTATTTGTGTATTAATTTGCTCATCGTTTTCATCAGTAGTCAATTCATTATTAGCTAAACGACGACTATCGTTGTCATCATTTTGCTCTGCTCCTTGCCCTCCAGGCTCACCATAAGAAATAGTACTTTCGCCTAAATCTATACCTTGCTGGGCAAGCATTTCGCGTAAGCGCGGAAGCGATTGTTCAAGCGCTTCTTTAGCTTGCTGGTTTTGTACTACAAAGTTTATTTGTGCTTGCTCTGCATCGCTTCTGATGCGAATTTGCATACTGCCCATTTCTGGTGGGTCGAGACGAATTTCTGCTACTTTATTATTTATGCTAAGCATAGAGCTCACTCGCTCTTGCAACATTTTTGCCGCGTCACTTTTTATAATATTAAGCGCTTGCATAACACCTGGGTCCAAGCTTGCTTGTTTAACTTGCGCTGTGCTTTGTAATTGCCCAGCCTGCAACGCTTGCATATCAACTATAGTTTGCTCATACCCTACACTATCGTATAGGCCTAAACCATTTACCGTACTGGTAATTTGCGTCAATAATTGTGCTGCTCGGGGTGATAACTGTTCAGTGTTATTTTTTTGCAATGACTCTAACGATTTAGTGAGTTCTTTATCGCTAAGCGCATTTAATGCTGTTTTATCATCTGCAGATATTAATACTTTTTTATCAATCGATGCGCTTAGCTCTGCAATTGTTTGCTTAATACTTGCTAGCTGCTCACCTTGTGGCTGCTCATTTTTAATATAGCTATTTAACTGGCTCAGTAGCGCTTGTTTTTCTGGGGTGGTTAATGCATTTATTTGAGAATTTAAAGCCTGTTTAGCCGTGTCTGCTGCGCTTGCTTTATCACTTTCAACAACATATTGAGTAAGCATTTGCTTTAACGTTGCGAGGTTGTCGTTGCTATTGGGTTTGCTACTTGCCTGCAGCTGCGTAGTTAATTGCTCATGCTGCTCAGGTGTAAGTTTAGCAAGTAACGGATCTGATTTAATTGCCTCGCTATCTTTGCTTAGCAAGTTCATTACTGCGGCATCTACCGATTGTTTTTGCGCTGTTGTATCGCCTTTATTATTTGCCGTAGCCATACCTTGCGATAAGGGCATTAACTTTTCATTTGCCGCTTCAGCGCTTGCTGCAACATCGCTAAACACACCTTTTTGCGGTGCAATTACAATAGGGGCAAGCTGATCATCAGGCTTCCCTTTTAATTGCTTAGCGTCTTCACCTAAAGCCTCGGCTTTAGCATCAGCGTTCTTTTTAACTGAGGTGTCTATAGTGTGCGCAGCATTTATTTGCGCCAACATACTATCGCCCGAAACAGCATCGTCTTGTGTTTCAGGCTGCTCAGCCTTAGCATTGCTAGCGCCTGCTTTAGCTTTGCTGCTATTATTGTAAGCCGCTTTATTGGCATCTTCTAACTGATTAAAAAAACCAGTATCAGAGTCATCATTACGTCTTGAGTTACTCGTTTGTTTATTAGAGTAAGCGTCTTGCTCAGATACCGCTAACATTGAAATATCATTAATCGTCATAAATCACCTAATATAAAGCGGCAACAAACCACCCAATAATGCCTAAAATTATAGTTCACTTAACAACAAAGCAATTAACGTGCCTTTGTTTATAAGGTACAAGCTTTTGCTAAAGCGGTTTTTGTTAAAGCGATTAAGGTACTCGCTACTTATTAAAGTCGGTTGTTACTAAAGTCGATTGTTGTGTCGTTGAAAAAACTGATTAGCCGAAAATTCATCCAACATTTTTTGCTCATTTTTAGCCACTAGCACATCGGCCTTTAACTGTTGTTTTTCGATGAGTTTAGCGACTGCTTTAGCCTTAATTTGCTGCTTTAACCACAGGGTTTTACGCTGGCTAACCACTTGTTTTGCAGTGTTTACTGTATTGGCTTGTTGGCGAATTGCTTCTTCTATTTTAGCAATAAATGCATGAAACTGACTAAACCCAGCACTTGATAAGCCCGACTGCCCTTTAATGTGTAATTGCTGGGTGTATTCCAATCTAAAGTTATTTAAACCTTGGAGTTTTTGCTGGTTTGCCTGCAAATTTTGATTCGCCTGCAAATAGCTCATCCGCAGCGTTTCTTCTTTATCGTTTTCAATTTTTAGTAATAAATGCAGTTTGTTTTTAGCCATTATGCTTGCCCTAATAACTGCGCTAGCCCTTGCAGGCCGTCGTCGTAACTAATTACATCGCGCATGCCTTGCTGTAAAAAGGCATTTACTCTTGGCATCATATTTATGGCTTGATCAAGCATTTGATCTGTCCCTTTTTGATACGCACCTAAGGTGATCATGTCTTTATTTTGCTGGTACATAGAGTACACCTGCTTAAGCACTCGCGCTTGTTGCATGTGCGTCTCAGATACCACTTGCGGCATTACTCGCGAAATGGATTTTTCTATATCAATTGCCGGATAATGACCGCTGTCGGCCAGTTCCCGCGAAAGTACAATATGGCCGTCGAGTATGGCGCGCGCCGCATCGGCAATGGGGTCTTGCATATCATCGCCTTCACTTAGTACGGTAAAAAAGGCAGTAATAGAGCCTTGCCCTTCTCCGCCGTTACCGGCACGCTCCACCAGCGCTGGCAGTTTTGCAAACACCGAAGGCGGGTAGCCTTTAGTCGCCGGTGGCTCGCCTACTGCAAGTGCTATTTCACGCTGCGCCATGGCATAACGCGTTACCGAATCGAGCAATAACAAAACGTTTAACCCTTGATCGCGAAAGTACTCTGCAATAGTCACCGCACTTTCGCAGCCTTTTAAACGCATTAATGGTGAAGAATCTGCCGGTGCTGCTACAACCACCGAGCGTTTACGCCCCTCAACACCAAGTATTTCTTCAATAAATTCTTTTACTTCACGGCCACGCTCGCCCACCAGCCCCACCACAATAACATCGGCTTCACTACCACGAGTCATCATACCAAGCAGTACCGACTTACCTACACCCGAGCCTGCAAACAAGCCCATTCGCTGGCCTTGTCCTACTGTTATTACTGAATTTATAGCACGCACGCCTACATCCATAGGCTGGCTTATAGGTCGTCTTGAAAGAGGGTTTATCGGTTTTTGGGCAAACTTAAGATAGTGCTCGGCATTAATTTTACCTAAACCATCAAGAGGACGACCTAAGCCATCAACTACGCGGCCCAGCAAACTCATGCCTACAGGTAAACCTGTGTCGTTAAGTTGGGGGATCACCCGAGCACCAGGAAGCACCCCCGATATATGATCGTTTGGCATTAAATATAAAGTTTGGTCGTTAAAACCAACTATTTCGGCATCAACAAAGCCGTTCATAGTTTCTATTTTACATTGGCTACCTACAGGCGCACGTAAGCCTTTAGCCTCAAGGGTAAGGCCAACTACTCGCGTTAAAATACCCGCTACAGCAAGTGTTGGCGGTTTAATATGCTGTTTGTATTGAGATAAGCGTTCGCTTAATGAAACATCTAAAGCAGACATAACAGACCAATAAAATAGTTAGATACTACTGCTATGCAAAAAACTATCCAATGTTTCTTTGACACGCGTTTTAAGTGTCATATCAAGCGATGATTGCGCCGTTTTAACTTCGCAGCCGCCTCGCTCTAACGTTGGCTCTGCAATCAACTGCCAGTTATTATCTGTCACTGTTTGCTCGCCATAACTTTGCTTTATTAGCTCTAAATCTTCGGGGTGTAAATGAATGCGTACTTTTTCTTGCTCGGTATTAAGCGCATCAATACTGTGTTTAAGGGTGTGTAAAATAACATCAGGAGAGGTTTTTACTTCTTGATAAATAATGGCCTCTGCAAGCATAACGGCTAATTGCACTAATTGTTTTTCAGCTTGCTCATCTACTTTACTTAGCGGCGCGGTTAACCCCTCTAAAATACTACGTAGGCCAGTTAACTGCTCTTCTATTAGTGGTTTTACATCTTCTTGGCCTTGGGTTTTTCCCAGCTCTAAGCCTTCTTTGTAGCCAGCTTCTTTACCTTCGGTAACGCCTTTATCAAAACCGTCTATGTAACCTTGCTCGTGTCCTTGTTTTACACCTTCTTCAAACGCATCTTGTCTAATGCGCTCAAGTTCGGCCATAGTAAGCGCAGGTAACTCAGGTTCTTGCGGCTCTTCAATTAGCGACTCTTCAGCCATTTCTTTTCGATACAACTCAGCAAGCGGTGTACCAAAGGCAGTAGAGCGATTACCAAAGCTTTTTTCATCGGGTGCTACATCAGGAACATCCCAATGCTTTAATAGTTCATCGGCTTCATCTGCGTGCAGTGGACGCCCTTTGTGCATTGACGATTTAGTCATGGTTTATAAAAACTCCTCGCCGCCGCCGCCGCCAAGCTGTATTTCGCCCGAGTCAGACAATCGACGCGCCGTAGAGAGTATTTCTTTTTGCGCTGCTTCTACTTCACTAATACGCACTGGTGCCATTGCCTCTAAGTCATCGGCAAGCATTTCGGCAGCACGTTTAGACATATTACCGAGTATTTTTTCTTTAAGCGCATCGTCTGTACCTTTAATAGCTTTCATTAGTACGTCTTGTTGTACTTCGCGTAAAATTGCTTGAATACCACGGTCGTCTACGTCCATTAAGTTTTCAAACACAAACATAAGATCTTGAATTTGTTGCGACATTTCTTCGTCATGCTCACGAATAGAGTCCATTAACTGCCCTTCTACGTTGGTATCTAGGTAGTTCATAATATCGGCAGCCGCTTTTAAGCCACCCATTTTCGCAGCTTGCGCACCCGCTTGGCCTGCAAACTGTTTTTCCATAATTTCGTTAAGCTCTTGCAAGGCAGCTGGCTGCACTTCTTCAAGGTTAGCAATACGCATGGTTAAATCTAGGCGCACTTTATCAGGAAACTGCGCCAGTATTTCGGCAGATTGCTCAGGCTCTAAATAAGATAATACAATGGTTTGAATTTGCGGATGCTCATTACGAATAATGTTAGCTACTTGTTTCGAGTCCATCCACTTTAACGAATCAAGTCCTTTAGCGCCCGATCCCATTACTATTTGGTCAATTAAGCTAGCGGCTTTATCTTCACCTAATGCAGCAGTAAGCGCTTTTTTAATAAAGTCTTCTGATTGAAAACCAATTGTACTAAAGCTTTGAATTTGCTCTATAAATAAATTATGTACTGCGCTTATTTTAGCTTGCGATAGATCCTGCAAACCGGCCATCGCCATACCCACTTTTTGCACCTGTTTGGGCTCTAAGTGTTTGAGTATTTGCGCTGCATCTTCTTCAGATAAACTTAATAGCAGTATGGCCGCTTTATCTACGCCATCTAGCTTATCAACATCGAAAGCTGCTGGGAGTTGTTTTTGGTTTTGATCAGTCATCTTCTGTTAACCACGCTTTCACTACTTGTGATGATAGTTCTGGTTCATTAGCTACAAGGGCACGTACGGCTTTAAGTAAGTCTTCGTCACCATGTAAATCGGGTAGCTGCAGTGTACCATCGCTTGAGAAGCCAACTGAAGCAGAATCAAAGTCTTTATTTAGCATATCTAAGCTATTATCGCCAATATCAACCCCTGAGCTAAGTGCATCTTCATCGTACTCATCAAGCGTGCTGTCTGGGTAAATTAAGCGTTTTAGCATAGGTTTAACTACAGCCATAATCAACACAATAATAACCAATGCAGCCAGTACTAAGCGTACTATTTTCATAAACCAGTCTTGTTCCCATAAAGGTACTTCAAAACTCATATCTACGGCTTCTCGTACAAAGGGAACTGTTACTACTTCTAGGGCATCGCCGCGCTGTATATCAAAGCCAACACCACCTTGTAATAAACGTCGAATATTTGACAGTGCCTCAACCGAGCGCGGGGTCATGGTGGTTTCACCGTTTTCGCCCACTGTTGGCAAATAATCAACCGCTACCGATACACTAATTCTGCGAATCGTGCCGCTTTGTTGGCGCTTATGCGAAATAGTAGTATCGAGCTCATAGTTACGCGTGGCTTCTTTATGCGTACGACTCGGTGAAGTAGCACTTCCTGCGCCGCCTTGGCCTGCTACTTCTGGAATATCTGAATTTACCGGAGGCTGATTACTTAACGCGCCAGGAATACCCACAGCTAAGCCGCCTATGTTGTTTTCCTCAAACGTGGTTTCGCTTCTTACCGCTGGTAGGTCTGGGTTATAACGTTTTTGCGTTTCTTCTAATGAGCTAAAGTCCATACTCAAATCAACTTGCGCAGTGTAATTACTCAAACCAACAATAGGGATTAAAATGCTATCAATTTTTTCTAGGTATTCTTGCTCGCGCTTACGCTCTAGGTCGTACTCTTTACGAGAACGCGCAGAAAGTGAGCTTTGTGAGCCCGAATTTAATAAACGGCCATTTTGATCGGTAACCGTTACACGTGCAGGCTCTAATCCTTGCACTGCTGAGGCTATCATATCCACCACAGAGTCTACTTCTTCGCTGTTAAGCGAGCGTCCGCGTTTAAGCGTAAGTACGACCGTTGCTGATGGTTTTTTCTCTCTGCGGGCAAATACGTTTTCTTTTGGAATAGCTAACAGCACCTTGGCGCGAGTGATGTTATTTAGCTCTTCTATAGTGCGGGCAAGTTGTTGCTCTCGGCCATGCTTTAGGCGCTCGCGCTCTAAGCGCTGGCTTACACCAAAGCCCATGTCTTGCATTATTATGTCTGAACCAGAAGTAGGACCTTGATCCAAGCCTTCGCGAGTCATTAGTAATTTTATATTTTGGTATTCGCTTTCATCAACCGACACTACATTGCCATCTAGTTGATAATCTATTTTTTGCGCATCTAAAAAATCAAGCGTTTGAATTAGCTCTTCGGTGGGCATTTTACCTAATGGGCGCATATCTGGCTGACGTGCCCAAATAATCACAAAAATGGCAATTGCCAAACAAATCGCCAGTGCAATAACAAGGGTAACTTGACGCAATACATCAACACCGCTTAACGCACTTAAATAGCCCGACTTTTGTTCTTGTTGATCGTCACTATCGCTTTGCTCAATACCGCCACTAGCAAGTGCAAGATCTGTAGATTGATTAGATTGCGCCACAATTATTCTCCACTACCTGATTAAACAGGCATATTCATGATTTCTTTGTAAGCTTCAACAAGTTTATTACGCACTTGTACGGTCGCTTCAAATGCAACAGAAGACTTTTGCGAAGCAATCATTGCCTCAGCAAGTGATACGCTTCTGTCGCCCATTTCAACCGCTTTTACTTTTTGACCTGTGTCTTGCTGTAACTCATGCACAGTATTGAGCGCATTGCTAAGCATATCGCCAAATTGTGCTGATGACGTAGACTGAACTTGCGTAGGCAATTTATTAATTTGATTATTACGGCCCGCTTCTAAGGCCATTGATTGCATTTCTTGAAATACAGCGCTATTTTGAATTTTCATTATTTGTCTCTAACAATGCAGTTAACTCTTAAGGTTAATAAAGCACAAAACGTGCCACATAAATAAAGCTTTAAATACATGGTGTTACAGTTAGTTTTTACTTAGTCAGAGTTTTGACAGCCCTAAATTCAAGGTATTGAATTTAGGGCTTTTTTGAAGGTTATGCAGGAAGTGAAATACCTAAGTCGCGCATTTGCGCTAGTTTATAACGTAAAGTTCGCGGGCTAATACCCAAAGTTTCGGCTACGTCTTTACGCTTGCCTTGGCAACGCGCAAGTGTTTCTAAAATAATTCGATGCTCTTTATCTTTAAGCTCATCTTTATAACTGCCTGTATCTTGAGCGAGTAAATCTGATTTTTGCTCATTCGGTGTTTGATCATCAAGCTTTTCATCACCCGACTTTTCGTCATTAATAACGGCTGTTGTTTTACTATCGTAATAGGCGCTAGTTAACGCACTTTCACTAATTGCTGGCTCTACTACAAAGTTACTTGGGGCTAAATTTTCAATAAAAATAGCTTGCTCACCTATGCTGTTACCACTGCGCAGTATAAGCGCACGCTGAATTACGTTATCAAGCTCACGCACATTACCTGGCCATGTATGGCTAAGGAGCTTTTGCTCAGCTTGCTTATCTAAAATAGCCAGCGGCTGCTTAGCTTTTATTAAATGGCGTTCAATTAAGTGCTTCGCCAACACAATTATATCGCCAGGGCGCTCGCACAATGGCCGCCACATTAGCGGAAAAACGTTAAGGCGATAATATAAATCTTCCCTAAACTGATTATTCGCTACCGCTTGTTTTAAATCGCGGTTACTGGTTGCGAGTATGCGTACATCCAGCGTAATCGTTTTACGGCTACCTAAGCGTTCAACTTCACGCTCTTGTAATACACGCAGTAGTTTAACTTGTAAGCCTAAATCCATTTCGGTAATTTCATCAAGTAAAATTGTACCGCCCTGTGCTTGCTCAAACTTACCTGGGCATGCCTGAATCGCGCCAGTAAACGCGCCTTTTTCGTAGCCAAATAATGTTGCTTCTAGCATGTTTTCAGGAATCGCCGCACAGTTAATAGCCACAAAGGGCTTTGCAGCACGCGCTGATTTATCATGAATAAACCGCGCTAATACTTCTTTGCCCGAGCCACTTGGCCCCAGCACCATAACACTGGCGTCTGATTTAGCTACCCTGCTTGCAAGCTCCAGCAATTGAATACTCGTTGGGTCGGCAACAATAGGGCCGTCGGTTTCTTTAGGTTTTTCGGGCAAATAGCGGCTCACCATATTTAATAGCACCTCGGGTGCAAATGGTTTGGCCATATAATCAATCGCGCCTAAGCGCATTGCCTCTACCGCATCGTCAATAGTTGCGTAGGCGGTCATCATTAATACCGGTAAATCGGGGTAATTTAATTTAATACTGCGCAGTAAATCTAGGCCGCTCATAGCGCCCATTTGCACATCGCTCACCACTAACGAAAAGGATTCTTTTTTTAGTAGTAACATCGCCTGCTCTGCACTGTCGGCAGCAACGCATTCAATACCCGACATTTCTAGAGTATCTATTAATGCTTCGCGAAGCCCTGCGTCGTCCTCTACAACTAAAATAGTATTACTCATAACGATTCCTCTAATTTAGATGCTGCGCTAATTGGCAATAACAAGTTAAAACAAGCGCCGCCATGTACATTATTAGTCACCTCAATACGCCCTTGGTGCGCATTAGCAACAGAGCTAACAACCGCCAACCCTAAGCCTGTGCCTTGGCTGCTAGTGGTAAAAAATGGTTCAAACAGTTTATCTACCTGCTGTAGGTCAACACCTGGGCCATTATCACTCACGCTAATGCGTACAAAATCTGGGGTTTGCAAATCGCGCATTGCACTTACTTGCACTTGTGCCCCAGCACCTATAATTTGAATACTGTTATGAATCAGGTTTTGAATCGCACTGGCAAGCGCGGTTTTATTCCCTAAAATCGCAATGTCGGGCTCAGGTAAGCTTACATCAAGCTCACTGTTATTAAGCGTTACCATGGCATCTGCACCGGTTTTCACTTCGCTTAATAATTGCTGCATAGACACTTGCTCAACCACATGCTGGTCGCCACTTTTGGCAAATAGCAGCATGTCGTTTACTTGGTTTTCTAAATCTTTTAAACGCGACATTAACTTTGTTTGAAAGTTATCGCGAGATGCTTCGGGTAAGCGTTTTGAACCTAAATTAGCAGCATAAAGCATAGCCGCCGACAGCGGCGTACGTACTTGGTGCGCCAAAGATGCCACCATTTTACCCAGCGCACTTAAGCGCTGCATATGCGCAACCCGCTTTTGTAAGCGGCGGGTTTCGCTCAAGTCTGTCATTAAAATAAGTTGCCCAGGCTCTGGGGCAAGTGCAGTAATATCAAGTTTTATTAAGCGCCCGTCTTTTAAAGACACTTCGTGGCCATCATCTTGCTGAGGCCGAAAAGAGCGCTGAATAACACTAAACCACTTTTCGCCTTCAAGCGGCTCGCCAAGCATATCAATCGCAATTTGATTCGCTTTCGCTATCATGCCTTTACCATCAAGCACAATTACTCCTGCGGGCATAGTATCTACTAAATGCGAAAGCCAACTAGCCTGTTTACGCAGATCACTTAACTCCCCTATATACTCCTCTTGAAGTAAACATGGGTTATACTGATTTGCAGAAATAAACTGTGGTTTTAACACACTAGCAAGTGCCATAATCAAATCTCTAATTGATGCAGATACAGGGTTAAATGCACAATTTATACCACCTTTTATTACCATGTATATCATTGAGTTACACAGTAAAAATACGCGACATTAAAATGACGCGCAAATAAAAGCACCGCAACTAAGGAACTATAATGACCAAGCAATCTCGCTGCTCATGGCTCGACACCAGCAAACCCGACTACGTTGCATACCACGATAACGAATGGGGAGTGCCAGTGTATGACGATAAAAAACTGTTTGAATTTTTAACGCTGGAGTCGGCGCAAGCAGGATTGAGTTGGTACACTATTTTAAAAAAGCGTAATGGTTATAAAAATGCTTTTGCCGATTTTGATGTACACAAAGTAGCAGCATTTACCGATCAAGATATTGAGCAACTAATGCTTGATGCGGGTATTGTGCGCAATCGCTTAAAAATTGCTGCTACTGTAAATAACGCCAAATGCTTTATTAAAATTCAGCAAGAGTTTGGCAGTTTTAGTAACTATCAATGGCAGTTTGTTGGCAATAAGCCGCAAGTAAGTAATTTAAATTCTGCTGACAACACCCCAGCAATTACCACTGCCTCAAGCGCATTTGCTAAAGATTTAAAAAAGCGTGGTTTTAAGTTTTTAGGGCCAACAACCGTATACGCCCATATGCAAGCCTGCGGTATGGTTAACGATCACAGTAATAACTGTTTTAGAAAAGAAGAAGTTATGAGGCTAGGGGCTAGGGGCTAGGGGCTAGGGGCTAGGGGCTAGGGGCTAGGGGCTAGGCAAACAGTCTGATTTCAGGCTTTTAATCAAGCCTCTGTAATTATTACATTTAGTGAAATTTATTTTCACCAAGAGCTGTGCATAACAACACAAAAAAAGAACAGTACACCTATTTATAAGTCTCTATAGCTCAGCGTCTCTAACCCTCTTAGCGAATATTGTTACTAAGACTAAGTCGCACTACGTACGCGCGTCAGCAAGCTAAACGCTGTGCTTGGTTATTTTTTACCTAAAGCCTGAACCCTGACACCTAAAACCTGATAGCTGCCCTTAATTTTTAGTCTCTAGACAAGTTATATTTTTTCATTTTTTCGACCAAAGTAGTGCGGCGTACTCCGAGTATTTCGGCGGCGCGGGCAACTACATAATCAAAGCGCTCTAATGCTTGAGTAATTAAGTTAATTTCTAGCTCGGCTAAATATTCTTTAAGCTCAATCCCTTCGCTGGGTAACAAGCCTGAATCTGCTGCTGTAGAGTGTTCGGGTTCATCGTCATAATCGCTAAAGTCGGTGCTAAATATGTCGTTAAAGGCATCACGCTCCATTAACTCTTCTGGGTACTGCGGCTCATAGGCTTCAACTTCAATATAACGATACTTAGCCGGTAAATCAGGAACATCTACCACTTTTTCTGGGAACATTATCACCATTCGCTCAACTAAGTTTGCAAGCTCGCGAATATTACCCGGCCAACTATGCTCTTTTAAACTCTCGACCGCGCGCTCAGTAAACTTAGCGGTTGAGCCACTTTGCTCATTAACGCGGCGCATTAACTCTTTTAATAACAGCGGTATGTCATCGGCGCGCTGAGTAAGCGACGGGCTTTCAATGGGGAATACGTTTAATCGGTAGTATAAATCTTCACGAAACGTGCCTTGCTCTATCATAGTTTCGAGGTTGCGATGGGTTGCAGCAATAATGCGCACATCAGCCTGAATCGCTTTAGTGCCGCCTACTCGCTCATAACTGCGCTCTTGCAATACGCGCAGCAACTTAACTTGCATTTGCAGCGGCATATCGCCTATTTCATCTAAAAATAGCGTACCGCCTTGCGCCAGTTCAAAACGCCCTTTACGAGCAGAAATTGCCCCTGTAAATGCACCCTTTTCATGGCCAAACAATTCGCTTTCGAGCAACTCCCCCGGAATAGCACCACAGTTAACCGGTACAAAAGGCCCTTTAAGGCGTTTAGATAATAAATGCACGTTACGCGCCACTACCTCTTTACCTGTGCCCGACTCACCTAAAATAAGTACATTAGCATCGGTTTTTGCTACTTGCTCAATTAAAAAGCGCAGGTCTTTAACCGCAGATGTTTCGCCTACTAGGCCATCAAAAGTATTGTGTGGTTTACTGTGTTTGTGCTCAATAGGCAACATGCGCTGATATTGTTGGCAGTCGTGTAATAGTTGCGTGGTTATTTCGTGGCTAAATGGCTCACAAATCAGCCCCACTACATTAGCAATACTCAGTAAAGGCTTGAGTGTTTCGCCAATTAGCAAAAAAGGAAACGTAGGATAGCGTTTAATTAAACTTTCGTGATCGAGCGCCTGCAGTGCACCTAATATTACAATACATTCTTTACTTTGATACTTACTACACGCTTGCTCAAAGTCGGCTTCCGTTTGTAATTGCACCGCTTCACCAATAAAAGTAAGTGAGGCATATAATCCTATCGAGCGATTGTTATTATTATCTAAAATTAAGATCATATTTAGCTGGCCATTCATTTCACTAATTTATTTTGTTAATCAAATTGTAAGCCAGTTGAAATTGTATGCAAGCACTAGTGGCGACTTTTTGACATTAACGCCAAAAAACAGACACTTTAATTAAAGCAACAATACTTAAGGATTAACCATTAAGTATTAAGGTTGTAAATACCCCTACATTCGCATAATAAGTTAATCGCAAAGCTTAATACTTAAATTAGAGAATAAAGTCACTTTATAATAAAAATATTCACTAATATTTACTTAAGTTGCCACCTTAAATGCCGATAAGTAAATATATATAAAATGCTTGGCATTATAATTGCTGGCATTGTATTAATATTTTTAGTTATCAAAATTTAGGATCTTCTCATGGCACATGCATCAATTAAAAAATACGGTCAAGTTCGTGCAAGCAGTATTAGCGAAATGACACCTTACGAACAAATAAACCTAATTTTTAGTAACATTATTGGGCGCTTAGCTGCAACCAAAGGTTTTATTGAACGCAAAGAAATTGAAAAAAAGGGCGAAAATATTTCAGCCTGCATTTTACTTTTTGGCGCATTACAAGACGCACTTAATTTTGACGTTGAGCAAGGCTCAGAAATTTCAGACAACTTATTAGCGCTATACGACTATTGCCAGCGTACACTAACTAAAGCTAACTTAAATAACGATACAGCAGCAATTATGGAAGTTTCTAGCATAGTGAAAGAAATAAAAGAAGGGTGGGATAATATTCCTGCTAGCGAACGCTCTCCTGCAGTTTAATTTATTATGCCTTTAATTACTGACCAACAGCCAGCAGAGCAAATTAAACAATTGCTCTGCGAGCTTGAAACACTGGTAAATAACAACGATGCTGACGCAGCAGCTTTACAGCTTGAAGCGTTAAATACGTGCTTAAAAAGCTGGTGCGAAAGCGCTGAGCAGCCAAGTAGTGACGAGCTTATAACAACACAAGCGCATATTAATGCTATTTTAACTCAAGCTAATATCCATAAAGACGACTCGTTTAAAGCCTTGTTAAAGCATAAAAAGTCAGACAAAGCGATCAGCGCTTACAAAAACACTTAAAAGCACTTAAAAAGACAGTTAGCATAATAAGAAGTAAATTAAACGATGGTGTTGCCCACTGCTCTTCTCTAAAGCGCAGCGCCCTCTTAACCTCTTTGTGAATATATTTACTTAAATCAAATATGCATAGCGAGGAGAGGACGCGGGGAATGAGAAGTGAGTTAAACAAGTAATTTAGTGCCTTTTCTTCTCTAAAGCGCAGCGTCCCTTAGCCTCTTTGTGAGTAAATCACTTAAAGCCTTTTTGCACTGTTTTAATCTGTTTAACGCAAAAAGTGCGGTATTGTTGTTATTAAATAAAACCGCACCTTTAAAAACTGAAAACTACCTTTTCGCAAGCTCAGTGTTTGTATTAGCGTAAAACCTAGCCTCCTCCCTAAAGCCTAACCCTTAACTACTTAGACTTTCTAACTACGCCTGGCATATTATCTAACTGAGATTGAAGGTAACTACTGGTTGAATTTAAGCCTGCCACCAATAAATCCATGCTGTTGTACTGCGCATAAAGGCGCGACTCTAACGACTGCATTTTACGTGCAAACGATACTCGTTCGTCATCAATCCCGCGAAGCTGGCCTTCTTTACTTTTTATTCTGTTTTGAATTAAGCCATCAGACTTAGTATAAAAGTTCATTAACTCATCAAACGATTGGGCAAAGCCGCCTTCGTCTTTATTTTCACCAATAAAAAACTGCTGTACTAAATCAACATCATTTTTTACTTGCTCATCTAAGCGTTCGCTATCTAAGCTTAATTTACCATAGCGGTCGGCTTCAACACCTAACTGCGACAACGATAAAGAGTTACCATCACCTAAGTCAACACTGTTGGTAATTTCTTGCCTTAACTTTGACATAACACCGCGCAGCAGAGAATCACCCGCCATTACGCCTGCGCCATCTTCGCCAGATTTACCTAAGTTTTTACTCAGCTCTAACAGCTCGTTATAACTTTTAATAAAGCTATCTAGCCCTGCTTTAATATTATTGTTATTTTCTTTAACGGTTAGCTTACTTAGGTCATCGTCAACACCTTGTGCTTTTTTAGCGGTAATAGTCACGCCATCAATCACGTTTTTAAATTCGTTAGTGCTGCTAGTTACTGTTACTGTGCCGTCAATAGTTATTGACGCATCAGCAGCGGCAACCACTTCGCTCACATTTTTTATTCCTGCGGGTGCAGGGTCAAACGCTAAACGCGAAAGACCTAAGGTATCGGTGTTGTTAGCATCGTCATCAGCCACTGCTATTTTAATTTGGTTTTCAAGCCCACTGGTTTGAGCCGAAAACACTAAGCGCTGACCAGTATCATCGGTAATTATGGTGGCGTTAATGCTTTTATTATCTTTACTGTTGTTTATTGCATCGCGCACTTCGCTTAGCGTTGCAGTGTCTGATACTGCAATATCAAAGCTATTATCGCCCGAGCTTAACGTCATGGTGCCAGCACCAACAGGGTTGGTGGCATCAAATGCACTCGACATTATTTTATGCTCAGTGGCTAAATTATTTACTTTTACTGAGTAGCCACCTGGTTGAGCGTCTTTATCTGAGCTCAGCGATATAAAATCATCATTACCCGATGTCGTACGTTTTTGATAGTTATCGGCGTCGCCTAATGCACTCATCGACTCTTGTACTTTTTCAAGTGCAGCTTTAAGCGCACCCACAGCGGAAATATCGGTAGTTAAGTTAGCTTCTTTTTTATTTAAACGTGATTCAAAAGGCGCCTTTTCGGCATTAACCAATGCACCCACAATTTCAGATACTTGTAAGCCTGAACCTAACCCTGTAAACGAAATAGCCATGTTTATACCCCTTTACACTATTAAATAAAAAACAAAAAACTTAAAAAACGCAGCTACTATTTAGTTATATAAATATATAGCTATACTGTTTGATCAATTAATAAACCCGCAGTTTCAGACAACTTAGACACTAAACTTAACACTTCTTCCGAAGGGTATTGTTTAATTACATCGCCAGTGCTTTTGTCGAGCACTTTAATTACATCGCGGCCTGAATCTTCATCAACTTGAAATTGTAAACTACGATTCATTTCGCCCATAAAATCTTGCAATTGCTGCGCCACTTTTTCCAGCTGTTCACGCTCAAGCGGTTGTTGCTGCTGCGTAGCAGTGTCAGCATTACTTTGATATTGCTGTGCTTGTGAAGCACTTTTTTTAACATCGTCAATGGCACTAGCCGTTAGTATCGTAGCTGTTTGCTCTACTTTACTTTCGCTAGCTTGCCCTGTATTACTTGCCGTTACTAAAGCTTCTGCGCCTGAGGTAATTGTATTCATAACGCCTCCTAAATAGTTTTAAACATTGTACACTATTTATAAATTAGCTTAATTTAGTAAGTTAAACGACAAAAGGAGATGAACAAAGCCATCTCCTTTTTTAAATTACTAATACTGACTTTTGGTATTAGTTAGCTATTAACCTAATAAGCTAAGTGCTGCTTGTGGCAACTGGTTCGCTTGCGACAAGATAGACGTACCCGCTTGTTGCAATATTTGGTTTTTAGTCATTTGCGCTGTTTCAGTCGCAAAGTCAGTATCTTGTATACGGCTACGTGAAGCTGATACGTTTTCTTGAATATTTGCAAGGTTACTGATTGTATGGCCAAAACGGTTTTGTACAGCACCAATATCAGCTCTTTGACTATCTATTTGTGCTAAAGCCGCATCTATCACCGCAATTGCATTTTGAGAACCTTCACCTGTCGTTCCTGAAATATCAATATTAGCTACCTGGTCAAGCTTAGATGCTCCACCGCCTGCTGCAAGACCACCTCCTAATATTTCATTAGCAGTAGTACCTACAACTGAAAAACTATCAAATGATGAAAGAGAAAGCTCAGATGTAACACTAACCTCCGCATTTGTTGCACCAGCAACTACGCCACCCAAGGTAGCTGTCCCAGCCGTTGCACCTGATATTTCAACACCATCTACACCTTTTGCTGTAATATCAATTTCACTTGTGACTGTATTGAACGTTGCACTATGACCAGCTTTTCCTATATCAGCAGCTAGCTTTTTCATATCACCTTTATAGTCATTCAATGCAAAGGTATCAGTGCCTATAGTCAGCGTACCATTATCAGCCGATGTCAAACTACCGATAGAAGTAGATACAGTAGCTGTAGCTTTAACACCCGTTTTAGCATTATTTATCGCCGTAACTTGCTCTGTTGTTGTCGCGTCTGCAACTACACCTATTACCGCATTAGTGGCAGGTCCTTGTATTTCAAAAGCTGCATCAGCAGTTACATCACCAAAAGCAGTGGCTAGTGTCTTTGCTGCAGCGGCAGCACCATAAACTGTTCCTCCACCAGAAACGGTATTATTACCAATTTTTGTTGACGCTGTACTACTTAAGGAAAGTGAAATAACTTCGTTAGCGTTTGAGCCAACTTGAAAATCTCTAGTACCAAAATCACCATTCAATAACTGTTGACCACCAAAAGAAGTCGTTTTTGAGATACGCGTCAACTCTTCTTGTAATGCAGATACTTCCTTTTGAAGAGAGCCTCTATCATCAGAACTATTAGATCCATTCGCTGATTGAAGAGCAAGTTCACGCATACGCTGTAATATACTAGTCGACTCTTGCATTGCACCTTCAGCTGTTTGCGCCATTGAAATACCATCGTTAGCATTACGTTGCGCTACACCTAAACCATTTATTTGCGATGTTAAACGATTTGAAATTTGTAGGCCGGCGGCATCATCTTTTGCACTGTTGATACGCATACCTGATGATAAACGCTCCATTGATGTAGCTAAACCCTGACCTGATTTAGAAAGGTTACGCTGAGCGTTTAATGAAGATACGTTTGTATTTACTGATATAGCCATGATAAAACTCCTGATTACTTTCGTAATGTTGCTATTTTAATTTAACCAAGAGCTGTCACAAATGTATGTTCAAGCTCCGTACTGATTAAGTTAACGGCAGAGCAGAAATTATCTTTAGCTTTTTTTTAATAAAAACTAAATTAATTTAAACAAAAAATATAACTAACTAATAATAAAGGTGTTATACAACTAAGATGATAGCCTTTATTGATTGATGCGCTTTAAAATACGCGCTGAATTTAATTCCCCCCAACTTGGCTAATTGTTGAAAGTTAAAACTACCTTTTTGCACAAAGAGAAAACAATGAGAGTAAATGAGAACTAAATTGAAAAACTCGGAAACACATAATTGAGTGCTTTTTTCTTCTCTAAAGCGCAGCGCCCTCATAACCTCTTTGTAAATAAATTTACTAAACCCATTTGCACAAAGAACAGTAAATTTCAGATAGTCGAAAACCAAAAAGCGCGGTATAAAACCGCACCTCCATCAACAAAAACGCCTAGCTTGGCTAGTTTTTGCCTAAAACCTGACACCTGACACCTAAAACCTGATACCTGATACCTGACACCTAAAACCTGCTCTTAACCTTTAAATATAATCAAATAACGAAAGTTTGGCTAAGCGGCCAAAGGTGGCTTGCGATGCTTGTAGTGCGGTTTCTTGCTGAGTGAGTTCGCTAATTGCAGCAGCCATATCTACTTCAAGCAGGCTTGAACGATTACTTTGGTTTTGAATGTCTAGCGCAGAGTTAGAGTCGGTTACTCTTTCTAGCACATTCATCCGCCCACCTAAACTCGCTTGGGTAAACACAACTTGTTCGCTGGCATTTTGTAACTGCGTTACACCATCGTTAAGTACTTGCTGAAAATCATCCCCCGCAAGCGTGCCATTATTTAAACCTGTAATTAAACCCTGCAGTGTATTAAGTACGTTTTCTTTATGAGGCGGCTCGAGACTAAAGTCGAGCTGCCCAGGTGCAGCGCCGCTTAGCTGAATTTTCATTCCGGCAAACTCTATTGGCTCGTCGGTTACATTTCCGCTAACTGGTGGTACTTGCGCTACTCCATCACGTAAAATTTCATACTGCTGTGGATCGCCTGGGTTAGCACCAGCAGTAACCACTACATTAAAAGTATTTGCTGTGGCTGACACTAAAGGGTCTGGATCAGGGTTATATTGCTCTTTATGAAACTGATCGAAAACACCTTGTTTATCTACATAAACAGAACCCGTAAGCGTACTTGATGCATCGCCTGTGTTAGATGCTACATCGAGGCGTGCATTGGTTTTTTCAAAGGTGTCGTAGCCGTTGTCGCTAGATTTAATCGACACACCTTCGGCAATAGTAATTTTATGCTGGCCTTGATCGCCTTGGTAATTGTACTTGCCGCTAGCGGCATCAAACTGATACGGTTGCGTGCTGTCTTGGTAGCCTGAAAATATATATTTACCGTCTTCTGAACGGGTGTTCATTAAATTAGCTAACGTTTTTTGTATTTCGGTTAGCTCCGACGCTAACGACTTTAAATCGTCTTTACTGTACGCGCCATTACCTGCTTTTAAGGCAATATCTTTAGCTGCTTGAATACTTTCGTTAATACCTTGCAGTACGCTTTCTTCGGTTTTGAGTCGGCCATTGAGTTGGTTAATATTTTTTGTATATTGCTCATTACTTTGTATTTTATTGGTATACAGCATAGCTTGCGATATGTCGGCAGGCGCTTCTGAGGTAGATAAATACTTTTGCCTAGTATTTACTCGCTCTTGTGCGTTTGCTACGCCATTTTGATTTTGTAGTATTTTATTAATGCTGTTTTGATACATTAAGTTATTTGATAAACGCATAATTACCTCGTGGCACTAAGTAAAGTGTCAAAAATAGAACGTGCAGCAGAAAGCACCTGAGCTGAAGCCGCATAAGATTGTTGAAAGCGCAGTAAATTGGCCGCTTCTTCGTCAAGGTTTACCCCAGATAACGACTCGTACCAAGCCTCTGACTGCTGTGCGAGTGCGTCGAATGCTGCGCCGTTTGTTTTAGCTTGGCCTGTTACCACGCCAATGTCGGTTACTAATCCGGCATACGCTTGGTTAAACGTTTTATGGTTATCGGCATCTGAGCTTGAAACAACATTTTGACGCACCAAATCACCATTTTGTAAATCGGCTAATTTTAAGCCATTGCGGTTATCGTCAAAGCCGCCTTTGTTAAACTCTAACGTAAAGCTATCGCCTGTGGCTGGCGAGCCTTCAATATCAAAGTCAAAACCATAACCGTCATAAGGAGCACCAAGGCCAGCTAAAACATTTTTGCCTGGTGGTGCAATAGTAATTGGCACATTAGCGCCGTTTCCATCGCTAATTAAGTAATCATTTGTACCCGCTGCTTTAACAATGGTTATATCTCCATTAGCGAGTGCAGGAGGAGTGGTAGTTGTAAAGCCACCAGCGGTAACACTACTCACACTGCCAGCAGAAATAGCGCCGCTACCGGTGTTATTTATGTCATCGGCGGTGCGTATTGGCGATGCTAACGCTAGGTCTTCACCGCGCCCAGTGGCGAGGGTAATATTTGCTGCGGCTTCTGAATTGAGCTTAATTTGAAATTTATCGCCTTCATTACCTGCACCAGCCATAGTTAACTGCAAACCAAATAAATCAACACCTGGGTTATTTGCCGAGTTAATTTCACCGCCAACAAATGTTGCTGTTGTAGCGGCGCCTAATGGCTCGCCTTTATTATCTACTGGCTGAATACTCACTTCGTTTGGGTTTGCGGTATAAGTCACAATAAAATCACTGGCAGGTAAATTACTGCCTTTGCCGGGCTCTACTGTTGCACTAACCCCAGCATCACCGGTATTAGCTTGATAGGCAAAGCCTTTTGCCGTAGGAATAGTGAATATATCGCCACCCAATTTACCGTTAGCATCCATTCCCAAGTGATTTTGCTGATTAAATGCATCAGCTAACGCTAAACCCATTTGGCCTATTTGATTTTGCGCAGGTACTAAAATATCGTCTCTGAAGGCAAGTAAACCACCTATTTTGCCTTTTAATTTACTGGCATCAACTTCAAGCGGCACAGCTTTGCCGCCATTTACATCTAAGCGCAGTTCTTTAAAATTTGGATCGGGGTCGCCGCGCATCGAAAATAAGTTAAACGAGCCATTTTGCATTACAACCGCTTCACCGCTGCCCATAAAAACAAGTTTTTCACCATTGGGGCCGTCAAGCGTTTCAATGTCGATTAACTCTGATAAATCGCGAATCGCTTTATCGCGCTCGTTATATGTGCCGCTTGCAGCAGATGCGTTGTTAGTACCATTAACACCTGCTATTTGTTGGTTTAACGATCCTATTTTTTGAATTAAGGTGTTGGCTTCATCGGAGAATATTTCGAGCTGCTCATTTACAACATTTTTTTGATCCAGCACTATTCCCGACAATCTATCCATTTGGCTTATTAAGCTGTCGGCGTTAGTCATTACTAACGAACGTGCAACCGTTGACGATGGCTGATTAAGCGCTTCTTGCACGTTATTAAATAGCGAATTAATACCGGTCGATAAGCTATTCGCTTCTTGCGAAAATAACGTATCGACCCGGTTTGCTTCACTTACAAACTGATCAAAAAACGTTTTATTTGAGGTGTCTCGGTTTAATTGTTTTTGTGCAAATTCATTAAGTAACCTGTAGGTATTACCTTTGCCAACTTGATTGCCGATCATGGTGCCATGCTCTGTACGCTCGCGCACATAGCCGTCGGTATTTACATTGTTAATATTTTTACTGGTTGTTTGCAACAGATCAGTGTTTGCTCTTATTCCTGAATTAGCAATGTTTAATAAATTAAACGACATGTTACTTTACTCCTTGGCGGATCACGTTTGTTGCAATATTTTTTAGCTCGCTACTGTTAAGTACGCGCTTTATTTTATCCGCATAATTTGGGTCTGTTGCATAACCGGCTTGTTGTAATGAGTCTAAAAACGCTGCCGGTTTGCCGGTATTTTGTAATGCTTGTTGATAGCGTGGGTTTTGAGTTAAAAAATCAACAAAGTCGTTTACGCTGTCTTTTATTGAGTCGTAAGCTCTAAAACTGGCTTGTTTTTTAACTGCAGCGCCTTGTTCAAACTCTAAGGTTACTTTGTTGGCTTTTTCGCCCTGCCAGCTTTTATCTGACTTAATATTAAATAAGTTATTTGAGCTGTTACCGTCGCTTTTATTAATAATATGCTTACCCCAACCGGTTTCAAGTGCTGCTTGAGCCACCATAACGGCTGGGTTTAAACCAATTTTTTTAGCCGCTGTTTTAGCATGCTCCCATACCGAACTTACAAACTCTTCGGCCGTTTCAAAGTTTGGCTTAGCTACTTCTGGCTTTTCGGTGTTCATAGCGCTTTTATCTACAGGCTCGGTTACGGCTTTTTTACGCTGTTGCTGCGGCAACTCTATGCCAGCACGCTGATCGCTTAAAAGATCGTTACTGGTTCTGAGTACTGAAGCTGGGGTGTAATTTTTTGCCGTAGGAGAAAGTTGCTGCACTATTAAGTCGGCAAGCCCTAATGAGCCATTAGACGAGAGCTCTGATGAAAGTTGCTGATCGTGCATTTCTTCAAAAAACTTTACGCTACTTGAATTTAATGGGCTTTCTTTGTCTTCGAAGGCTTCGCTGGCTTTGCGCATGCTTTTAAGCAGCATTTGTGTAAATATGGCTTCAAATTGTGCCGCTGCTTTTTTGAGAGCCGCTTTTGAGGCATCACTAGACGCGTCGCCACTGTTTAGGGCGTCTTTACGCAAAGCGTTTAAGTTACCTAAATCAAAAAAGTTTTGCTTATCGAGATGATTTGTTTCCATCAGCTTTTTGACACAATAATGAATAATATATAAAACAATGCAAAAATTGAGCCAGAGGGGAAGGTATTAAGCAAAATGCCATCGGTTACCAGCTTTTAAAACTGACCACCGATAGCATTACGTTGTTTTAAATTACAACTAGCTGGCCGTTTATTGCGCCAGCTTCTTTTAGGGCTTCTAGTATTGCCATTAAATCGCCAGGCGCGGCGCCTACTTCGTTTATAGCGCGTACTAGGTCATCTAGGCTCACTCCGGGGTTAAATACAAATGCCCGTGAGTCGTCTTGTTTTATATCTATAATACTTTGCTGGGTAACAACGGTATCGCCATCGCTAAAAGCATTAGGCTGCGATACGTTTAGCTGCTCTGCAATAGTTACTGTTAAGCCACCGTGAGTAATAGCAGCTGGTTGCAACTTTACATTTTTACCAATAACAATAGTACCGGTACGCGAGTTAACAATAATTTTTGCCGCTGTATCTGCTGGGGTAAACTCTAGGTTTTCGAGCGTTGATAAATAAGACACGCGCTGCGAGGCGTCTCTTGGGGCAATAACTCTAATAGACGCTGCATCGAGTGCTTGGGCGCTATTTGGGCCTACTAAATCGTTTATGGTTTTTTCTAATCGCTTAGCGGTAGTAAAGTCTGGGCGATTTAAGTTAAAAGTAATATAGTCGTTTTGCATAAATGGGCTTTTAACTGCGCGCTCAACGGTTGCGCCATTTGGAATGCGCCCCACTGTTGGCGTGTTTATAACAACTTTACTGCCATCAAGCCCTTCTGCGCCTAAACCACCTACAATTAAACTACCTTGGCCAATAGCGTATACGTTGCCGTCGACCCCCTTTAAAAAGGTTTGCAATAAAGTACCACCACGTAAACTACCTGCACTACCAATAGACGATACGGTAATATCTATAGTTTGCCCGGGCTTTCTAAAAGGCGGTAGCTCTGCATGCACTGCAACCGCAGCCACGTTTTTAATTTTTGGTTTTAAGCTTGCTGGTAGCGTAATGCCAAAGCTGTTTAACATGCCTTTAAAGCTTTGCTCGGTAAATCGGCTTTGCTCGCCCGTACCAGGTAAGCCAACAACTAGGCCATAGCCTACTAATTGGTTTGAGCGTACGCCCTCAACCATAGACACATCTTTAATGCGCTCGGCCATGGCAGGAAGTTGCCAGCCAAGTAACACCATTAAACAAAAAACTTTAAATACATTCATAATGAATGTCCTCTAAAAAGGAAAAAGTGAGCTACTAAAAAAGCGTGTTAGCCAACCGGCACTTTGTGCTTCTTGAGTTTGCCCTTTGCCCGAATATTGAATTCGTGCATTAGCAATTCTATTTGACTGTACGGTATTGTCTGCAGTTACATCTTCTGGCCTTACTAATCCCTCTAAACGAATAAATTCTTCGCCTGAGTTTAACGTTAGCCATTTTTCGCCGCGAATAACTAAGTTACCATTAGGTAAAACACGCATTACGTTTACCGATATATCACCGGCTAAACTATTTGACTGATTTGATTTTGAGTCGCCTTTAAATGACGCGTCGCTGCCAATACCAAATTGAATGCTGTCGCCGCCAATATTTACCGGTAATCCGCCTAAACCAATAACGGGGTCGAGTTTTGCGTCTGACTGTTTATCAGTTTCTGTTTTTGCCGCTTTAGAGGCTTGCGTAGATTCTTGCAATTTAACCGTAATTATATCGCCGGTACGCAGTGCTTTTTTATCAGCGTATAAGTCGTTCGATAAATACGTATTAAACAGTGAGCCATTAGCAACTGCCGGTTCAACATTGGGTTCTGGGTACATGGGTGCGTAGTAAGGGTCGTCTTGTACTACATCACTATTTTGTGTAGACACACAGCCACTTAACAATAAAGTACCCGCTGCAAATAATATAATATTGCGCATAATAACCTCTAAAATATTATAATTGCTGATTGATGTAGCTCATCATTTCATCAACTGCCGAAATTACTTTTGAGTTCATTTCGTAAACACGCTGGGTTTCTATTAGGTTTACCAACTCTTCGGTTACGTTTACGTTTGACGTTTCTAGTGAACCTTGAATAATAGTGCCTAGCCCATCAACCCCAGGGTTACCCTGCACCGGCGCGCCACTTACCGCAGTTTCGGTGTAAAGGTTTTGCCCTATAGGCTCAAGGCCCGACGGATTAATAAAGTCACTAATGGTAATTTGCCCAATAACCACGTTATCGGCCTGCCCTGCAACACGTACAGATACTTCACCGTCTTGCGATACGGTGATTGATTGCGCGTCATCGGGTACGTTCATTTCTGGCTGAACTACATAGCCCGCACCCGAGGTTACAACTCGTCCGTCACCATCGGTAGTAAATTGCCCGTTGCGCGAATAAGCAATATTGCCATCTGGCTGCAGTACTTCAAAAAAACCTGAACCAGAAATCATCCAATCTAGTGAATTTTCAGTGGTTAGCATATTACCTTGCGAAAAGTTTTTTTGGTTAGCTACCACTTTAGCACCAGCACCTAGCATTAAACCTGATGGCATTTCGGTATCTTGTGATGAGCGACCGCCTGGCTGATTAATGTTTTGGTATAGTAAATCTTCAAAAACGGCGCGGCTTTTTTTATAACCAACTGTACTGGCGTTGGCTAAGTTATTTGAAATAACCGAAATGTCGGTTTGTTGGGCGTCAAGCCCAGTTTTACTGATCCACAATGCTGGATTCATAATCGTGTCCTCATTTTAAAGTTAAACTATGCGCAACAGCTGATCTTGCGATTGATCTATTTCTTCTGCTGTTTTCATTAGCTTTACTTGTAATTCAAATTGGCGTTGATGGCTGATCATATCGACCATTTCGTGCACTGGATTAACATTCGACATTTCTAATGCGCCGCTTATCACTTGTACGTTAGCTGAGGTTTCAACCGTTTGATTTGGTTTTGGTCTAAATAAACCATCGTTACCTTTTTCAAGTGTTGAATTATTTGCCTCAACCACTTTTAAACGATCAACCTCTTCTAAAAAGTTAGCCGGCGCACCTTGTGGGCGTACTTGTATGGCACCGTCTTTACTAAATTCTATTTTTTCAATCGGGACTGGCAAAATAATAGGGCCGCCTTCGCCAATTACTTGACGACCACCGCTGGTGACTAACATGCCTTCGGCGGTAATATTAAGCGTACCTACTTTTGTATAAGCTTCGTTGCCGGAGGCGTCTTGTACACTCAGCCAGGCGTTATCGCTCATGGCAATGTCGAGCTCGCGACCGGTTTGCTGTATGCCACCCGATGTCATGTTTGAACCTGGGCGCTCTTCCATAGAAAACACCCGCGATGGCAAACCTTCACCAAACGCTTGCATAGATCGAGCTTGGGCAAAGTCGGCTTTAAAACCTGTAGTGTTTGCGTTCGCCAAATTATTGGCTTTAAGGGCAAGCCCCATTAAGCTTTGCTTAGCGCCAGACGCGGCAATGTAGACCATTTTATCCATAACATCGACTCACTTAAAAATCTCTGTAAGAACAAATGCAATATATGCGCCATTGTTAAATACAGCAGTAAAACTGCACCGCCAAGCAATGTGGTATACCGCCGGTAGCTGCAGAAATTATAGGGATGAGGTTCTAGGGGCTAGGTTCTAGGTTGATACCTGACGCCTCAAACCTGCTCTTATAAACAAAAAAGGCTGCAATTAAGCAGCCTTGAATATTCAAATTAATAAATTGTGCTTTATCTAATTTGCAGAATACTTTGCTGAATTGTTGAGTTAACTTCCAGCGCTCGCGAGTTTGCTTGGAAATTACGCTGTGCGCTAATCAAATCAACTAGTTCGTTAGTTAAGTTTACGTTTGACTGCTCAAGCGCTGATGAGTTGATATTACCTAATGTGCCAGAGCCTGGTTCACCAGCAATAGGCTCGCCTGACGCTATACTCGCTTTCCAACCTGTGCTGCCCACTTGTTGTAAACCTTGTGAGTTTGAAAAACGTACCATAGCCACTTGGCCTAAAAATGTAGAGTCGCCATTACTGTACGAAGCCACAACTTTACCATCGGCACCAATATCAATACCCGCTAAACGGCCAACCGTTGCACCGTCTTGCTCAAGTGCTTTTACTTCAAAGCGACTTGCGTATTGAGTAGGTATTTTATTAGCTGTACCGGTTTCATCACGCCAGTTAATTTCAACAGGCGCTGGGAAGGTAGCGCCATTGGTTAATAAGTCAGAAAGCCCCGCTGCACCACCGCCACCAGCTGCAATTGACAATGGATTAAAAGTATTACTTACGTTTGGCGTGCCGTCTGTACTTTGCGGTAAGCCACTTGAGTCAAACTTAAAAGTAGTCATAGGAGTGTACGGAGCTACTGTTTGTTCAACACCATTGGCACCAAAGGATTTACCATCAAGTGTTGAATGTACGTTCCATTGATTTTCATTACCGGGTACTGCAGGGTCACTTTTCACAAAAAATAGCTGCAATACATGTGGCTCACCGAGTGAGTCATACACGGTTGTTGAGGTTGATGAATTATAAGTTGCACTTTCGGTAGGGTTAAACGCAATTGTAGGTGCAATTGATCGTGAATCTAAATTAAATGAGCTATACACGCTTGAAGTAGCACGCGGCGATCCTGACGAGTCAGGTATTTGTAAAGCCGATGAAGTGCTTAAACTCACTGATGTAGTATCGCCTGTTGAAGGGTCAACCGGAAAGCCTTGTAAAAAGCTGCCATTTGCATCTACCACAAAGTTGTCTTTGTTTAACTTAAATGCGCCGGCACGTGTGTAAGTAAAATCTTGTGCGCCTAGGTCTTGGCTGGTTGCAAAGTAACCTTCACCGGTAATCGCTAAATCTAACGAGTTATTGGTAAACTGTAATGATCCTTGGTGAAATTGTTGTGCAACCATAGTCGTTTGCACGCCGTCACCATTTTTTGTTTTACCCGAACTAAATACCGACGATGCATACACGTCAGCAAATTCTGCGCGCGACTCTTTAAAACCTGTAGTATTTACGTTGGCTATATTATTTGCCGTAACGTTTAAATCTTTTTGTGCGGCAGCAAGGCCGGATAATGCAATATTGAAGCTCATAATTGACCTCTAAACTATTTAATTTTTAGCCCGCTGGCTAATGAATCTTTTACGCGATTTCTGCAACATCAGTCAGCCTAACCGCACCTTCTTTAGTGTTAATAATGATGCCATTTGCACCATTAATATTCACACTCTCAATATTTTTAAAGGTAGCAATTGGCAGGCTCGAAAACTCACCATTAGTACTCCCTTCGGCTTTAATTTTATATTCACCAGGGGGTAGGCGCTCACCCGCTTCGTTTTTACCATCCCATGCAAAACGCACTGCACCTGCTGGTTGCGAGCCTAAATCTATGGTTCTAACTAACTGCCCAGACTCATCTTCAATTCGTAGCTTTAAGCTTTCAACTGGCTTTTCGGCAACAACTGAGCCTCGTGCATCACCTGCTTCATTTAAGTCTAGCGTGTCGGACTCTAAAAGCGCCTGCTTGCCTACTAATGTAGATGCTTGCAGTGCTGAATTTGATGTCATTGATGCAGCTAAAGCTTCAAAGTTAGAGTTTAAATTTGAAATTCCCTCAGCCATAGTAAAGCTAGTCATTTGCGCAATCATCTGATCGTTATCAGCCGGTTTACTCGGATCTTGAAACGACAGTTGCTGCGTTAGTAATGAGAAAAAATCTTCTTGGGTTAACGCATCACTTTTGTCTTTACTGGCTGCTTGTTTTTCTTGCCACCGTAAAGAGTCTAAATAGGATGAAGATGTACTAATATCGTTACTCATAACCTACCCTCTGTTACCGCTGGCCTAGCAGCAGTGTTTTACTTAACATTTGCTTTGCTGCATCGGCAACTTGCACATTTGTTTGATACGAACGAGAGGCAGAAATCATGTTTGCCATCTCCTCAACAACATTAACGTTGGGTTTATAGATATAGCCATTTTCATCCGCACTTGGATGGTTTGGGTTATATTCGATTTGTAATGGTTTGTTGCTCTCAACAATGCCTAATACTTTAACGCCAACAGCGGAGCCCTGTGGATTACTTGCTGATGCTGAAGCTTTAGTAAGCTCAGCAGCAAATACAGGTTGTCGCGCTCGGTAAGTTTTATCCTGAGAAGAACTAATAGTATTCGCATTAGAAATATTACTTGCGGTAGTGTTTAAACGCACATTTTGTGCGCTCATACCAGAACCAGCAATATCAAAAACATTATATAAACTCATAATTATTATCCTTGGCTACCGAGTGCTTTTTTCAGACCTTTAAATCTGCCGCTTAAAAATTGCAAGCTGGCCTGATACTCCATAGCATTCTGTGCATACAAGTTTCGTTCCACCTGTATATCAACTGAGTTGCCATCACCTGTATCTGGTTGATTTGCATTACGAAACATTTCTGAACCACCAACTTCTTTACTACCACCGGCAATGTGTTTACTGTTGGTTCTAACCATACTATTGCCGCCTTGTTGGTGTGACTTTGCCGTTTTTAGTGCAGAGGCAAAGTCTATATCTTTTGCTTTATAGCCCGGCGTATCAGCATTAGCGATATTGGTAGCGAGCATTTCGGCTCTTTGCGAACGGATCAACATAGCGTGCGGGTGCACACCAAGCGCTTTATCAAAACTGATAGCCATAACCATCTCCAAAAAATTGACTTAGCTTGAACAAAGCAAGAAATAAGCCATTTAACTAATTTTTGTTTAAAGTTATTTACTAAACTGATTAAACATAGCTATTTAAAGTGCGGGTTTTAGGGAGATTTTAAGGCAATAAGTAAATTGATATGAGCCAATACAGTTATTATAAAAAATGCCAGCAGTTAAAAACTCTAAAGCACATTTGCACAATGGATGCGAATGGGAGTAAATGAGCAGTGATTTAAACAGATAATTTATCTATTTTTTCTTCTCTAAAGCGCAGCGCCCTCTTAGCCTCCTTGTGAATAAAGCATTAAAATATTATTTTGCACAAAGAGAAAACAATGAGGGGAAATGAGGAGTAACTTAAACATATAATCTAGTGGTTTTACCTCTCTAAAGCGCAGCACTTCATAGCCTTTTTGTGGATATATTTGCTTAAATATATTGGCAAAATGCGCTTTAAATAAGGGGAGGTGCGAAGCTATAACTTATACAGAGTGCTTGGTAATACGCAAAGCTTGGCTAATTACTTGCTGATCACTAAAACGAAAAACGACGCTAGATGCGTCGTTTAAATAATGCTTAAAATGTGCAAGTTGCTCGCACTTCACCACACTTGCAGTTATTTCTTTTGATAAATAATACCAGGGTTACATCTAACCATATCAAAATCGTTACTTAAACCACTCATCGATTCCGACGCACCTAAAAGTAAATAACCTTTAGGATTAAGTGCTTGAGAAAATTTAGCAATAATTTTTGCTTTTACTTCTGGTGCAAAGTAAATCAACACATTGCGGCAAAATATAATATCAAACTTGCCTAAAAGCGCGTATGAGTCGAGTAAATTAAGGTGTCTAAAGTTAACCTGCTTTTTTATTGGATCAATAACCTGAGCCATACCATTGCCGCTGTCTTTAAAAAACTTTTTACGGCGTTCTGCCGATAAGCCTCTGGCAAGTGCAAGCGCGTCGTATTCTGCATTTTTACACATATCGAGCATAGTATTTGATATATCGGTAGCCACTATTTGCGCTCCCATGCGTAAAACCCCAGGAGAACTTGTCTGAAACTCAGCAACCGACATAGCAATTGAATATGGTTCTTGACCAGAAGAGCTTGCCGCAGACCATATTTTTAATGGTCTGTTAAGCCCTTTAAATTCTGGAAACAGTTTAGTTTTTAATAACTCAAACGGATATTGATCTCTAAACCATAGGGTTTCATTGGTGGTCATTGCATCAACTACTGCAGCGCGTAATTGGCGCTCATGCAAACCCAACGTTTTATTTACTAGCTGTGATAAAGACTCAACATTAAATCGCTTCATTAACGGCGCTAAACGGCTTTTAACCAAGTATTGTTTGTTTTCGCCTAATACAATACCGCACTGTTGTTCTAAAAATAAGCGAAATTGATCGTATTCACTTTGCTGTAAATCTTTACTATTCAAATCAATAACACCTATATTTATTAATCACAATGAACCCATTTTCTTACTGCTGTTGCGAGTTCGTCGGGATTAAATTTTGCAATAAAGTCATCTGCACCTACTTTTTCAACCATGGCCTGATTAAACACGCCACTTAACGAGGTATGTAAAATAACATGTAATGGTGCCAATTTAGGATCGGCTTTTATTTCGGCGGTTAATGTATAGCCATCCATTTCAGGCATTTCTACATCCGAAATAAGTAACCCTACACGTTCTGTAATATCGTTTACGCAGTCATGTTCGGCTATTTCTTTTAATCGCTTAAGTGCTTCTTTACCATTTTTGGCAAGCTCAGTTTGAACGCCAAGTGGCTCTAATGCTCGCTTAACTTGGTTTCGTGCTACTGCTGAGTCATCGGCAATAAAAACAATTCGCTCGCCTAAATCTTTTTTAATGTCACCTTGTGTAGCCGCAACATCGGCACTTACTTCGGTATTAACTGGGCAAATTTCGTTTAATATTTTTTCTACATCTAAAATTTCAACTAATTCGTTTTCTATTTCAGTTACAGCAGTTAAGTAAGAATACCGGCCTGCACCTGGCGGTGGCGGCATTATTTTTTCCCAGTTCATATTTACAATACGCTCTACACCGCCAACTAAAAAGCCTTGAACGGTACGATTATATTCAGCAATAATTATAAAACTGTCTTTAATATTTTCAATTGGACGCCCACCCACAGCCATAGAAAGGTCGATAACCGAAATAGTTTGGCCGCGAATATGGGCAACACCACGAATGTAAGCATTTGATTTTGGCATATTGGTAAGAGGAGGACATTGCAGTACTTCTCTCACTTTAAACACATTAATCCCAAAACGCTGACGCCCTCTGAGTTTAAATAGTAGTAGCTCTAAGCGGTTTTGCCCCACCAACTGGGTTCGTTGGTTTACTGAGTCTAAAATACCTGCCATTCAAATCTCCTAAAAAACAAACTATACGGAACGATAATTGCTTTGAATCTATAAAGTCACATAATACAACGGGAGCGTCTACTTTTTGACGCTAAATATTTATACCCTGTTTTAACCTATAAGCATAGCCGAAACATTATGAGTTTGTTAAAAAAAATCAGAAGATACAGTGTTTTTTATGTTCTTACTAGCCTCTGTTTAACTTTGCCTTTAGAGGCAAAAGTATTTAGCAAAGACATATTACAACAAATGGCTATAACTCATGTTGCTGCGCAAATTAACAACCTTGATGAAAATAAAATACAGCTTAGTGCGTTACCGCTCGACCCCCGCACTCCCGATCGCAGTTGCGAATCAGAGCCTGAGTTATTACTCCCCAGCGATCCGCCTTTTAATCGCCAAGTAACATTACAAATAAAATGTAACGACACTAACAACTGGGCCCAGTATGTACACGTAAGAGTAACCGAAACGGCTCCTGTTGTAGTTGCTAATGTAAATTTAGCTCGCGGCGAAGTAATAACTGCGGCGCATTTAAGTATTGAAATGCGCTCAACTCACTTTATCAGAGTACAATATTTAGATAACCCAGCATTATTAATAGGCAGCCGAAGTAAACGAAATATACGCAGCGGAATGCCACTTTTACTTAGCCAAATATGCATGGTGTGCAAAGGCGATGCTGTAAATATTAATGCTAATATTAAGGGCTTAAAAGTTAAAACAACCGGTATTGCACTTGAGGATGGTAGCCTTGGCGAGCAAGTTAAAGTAAAAAACAAAAAAACCGGTAAAGTTTTAAATGCACGCGTAGATGGTGTAGAGTCTGTACAAGTTAATATATAATTTAAATTTATACTAAAGTATCTTATGTATATGCCGATAACTTGGCATTAGTTGGGTAATATACAGGTTTAATATTATGGTAGGTCAAGTTAATAAAAGTAATCAACAAGCAAATGTGTTAACTAACACTAAGCAGCAAAAAGTTGATATACAAAGAGATAATGCAAATACGCAAGCTGCACAGTCTTCGGCGCCTAAAGCTGCCAGCGACTCTGTAAGCTTAACCCCGCAAGCTAAACAGCTAAAAACTCTGCAAGATAAAGCGCAGCAGTCTCCTGGTTTTGATACCGATAAAGTGGCAGAGCTTAAAAAAGCAATCACTGAGGGTAAATACCAAATAGACAGCGAAAAACTTGCAAAAAACCTAGCTGAATTTGAGTTTAACGTTTATGGCTGATCACAATAGTTTAATTACTATTAAACTAAATGAGCAACACAATTGCTTAGAGTCGCTTAATATTTTATTAAATGACGAGCTAACATCTATTGCCTCGCGCCGTGGTGAAGGTTTAAAAGAAATTGCCCAACAAAAAATGTCTTTTTTAACCACGCTAAGCAACCTCGATAAAGAGCTCAACAAGTTGATTGCCAATAACGATGAGCAAACAACCGAGATCACCGATTTAATTAAACTTATACGCAGCAAGCTTGAGCAATGCCAAAAGCAAAATGAAGTAAATGCCCACGCAGCGCATCAAGCACAATTAAGCGTTAAACAATTAAAAGATATTTTAATTGGTGCCCCCTCTTCTATGACCTACGACCAAGCCGGTAGTGTAATAAACACCGATAATAATTTGGTACGTAATTTAAAAGCTTAATTAAAAAACTTAATTAAAAATAACGTCCTACATAATAAAAAAGCCTTAACTGTTGATCAGCTAAGGCTTTTTTGTTTTTAGAGTTACTAACGTTTTTAGGGGGCTAGTAATAAGTTACTTTTTTAACTTCTCGGGGTTTAATTTCGCCTATGTACAGGTCGTGCACGCGCTTCATATTTAGTTCAAGCTCAGTTATATAGGTGTCGTCTACCGCGTAGGCTTTTATAACTTGTGCGCCTTTAATAATGCCCTGCACTTTGCTTTGTAGGTAATCGTCTTGTGCTATTGAACCTGCAACTGTAGTACCTGCGGTAATTTGTTGCCCATACACTTGCTCTGCAAGCTCTCGATACGCTTCTAGCTTAGAAGCTTTAATAGCCATTAACTGCTTTTGCGACTTATTAACACCCGACTGCAGGCTAATAGGTGCATAACCCACGGCTTTTAATACCGGATAATTGTTTGGCTCTACATATTTGTATTCAACGTGCTTATCAAACATATTGCTACACCCACTTAAGGTTATGCATCCTAACGTGATAAGTAATGGCATTACTCGCATAGTACCTAGCCCTAAAAAACAAATTAAATAATTATACGATACTTATGCAGGTTTAATGCCATTGACACTTAAGTGGTATTTACTCACAAATAATATTGGTACGCTCCTTGCTGTATAACTTATGCTAATAGCTAAAATTTAACTGGAGTAAATGTATGAATTCGTTTTTATCATCGGTATTTGCAGGATTAAGCGCAACTGCTTTATTAACGTTTTCGCCTTTTACTGCAGCGCAGTGGTATGAATCGACCGGCCATGCACAAGTTAAAAGTAGCGATGTAGGCGCAGCTAAATCTGCAGCAATTAAAGATGCCATTACACAAGCGTTAGTGTTCTCTGGTGCGCGGGTAAGCTCGGTACAAACCTTAGTAGACGGCGTGCTAATGCAAGATCAGCTTAAAATAAGCAGCCATGGCGAAATTCAAAAAATAGAACTTGTGAGCGAAGAACGTCATAATAATCAGCTAGCTATTACACTACGCTTAGATATTTTTGCGCAAACAGAGCAATGCCCACAAAGTAGTTTTAAAAAGTTTGTGGCCGTTACCCAAAGCCAGCTTAATCATCGTGAACAAGCCCGCATGGGTCAAATATTTGACATAGATAAAGCGGTTAGCAAAAATATTTATACCGCATTGCAAAAGTCAAAAATGAGCGCTGTACCAATCGCTTATTACAATAACGCTATAAAGGTCGATAAGTATTTTTCGCAGCAACACGACTACTCTAATGCGCAACTAGAAGATATTTCCTCGCGTAGTAACGCGCAGTACGTTTTATTAAGCCAAATAACCAATCTATCAACTAGCGATAAGCTCAATAGCGACTATGCCTTTTGGCAAGACGAAAGCTATCAACGTAGTTACCAAATAGAGTTTACCCTTTTTGATGGCACTACTTATGAACAGCTTTGGCAAAATAGCTATAAAAACCAAGCTATTTGGCCATTTGAAAAAACCGCTATTGTTGATGTTAACAGTAGTATGTTTTGGCAATCACCCTATGGGCAAAGCATAAACGATATAAACCAAACGCTAAGTTACGATTTACAATCAGCTATGGCCTGCTTGCCTACTCAAGGAAAAATTATGCACCTTGATCAGGGCAACATAGTGATTAACTTAGGTAAAGCGCACGGCCTTAAAAAAGGCCAACTACTTAGCATAGCGCACCACAATTACCTAACAGACGCGTTAGGCAATACTATGCCACATAAAGTGATTACCCTTAATAGCATTCGTGTTGAGCAGTTGTATCAACAAAGTGCCATTGCGGTAAGCATTAATAATGCACCACTTCCGGGCGTGCAAATTAACGATATAGTCGAAATAGTTAGCCAAAACCTTTAATTCAAGACTTTAGTTAATTTAGCCTTTAAATTAGGGTGAGCCGACAACCATTCACCCAATTGCTCAACCCCCGATAAATGCGGGTAATGCTTCCTACATGCAAATACTATATTGCGCTGCTGATTAGGGTAAATAGCCAAATAATTAACCCCTACTCGCTCAGTACAAGCCAATTTAGGCACAAATGTAACCCCGTCATCCATAGCCACCAGCGCCAGTAATGTTTCTAAACTATTACCCTGATACTGGCTCGACACATTAACTCCTGCCGAAAAACAAAACTGTTGGGCTTGATCTTTAAAGCAATGGCCATCACTTAACATTAATAGGCTGCATCCTTGTAATTCGCGCAGCGCTACTTTTTTTTGCTGAGCTAATGAATTATCGTGTGATACAGCCACTAAAAAATCTTCTTTGTATAAATTAACGCTATGGTACTTTTTGAGCTCGGGTACATCAGCCAAAATTGCAAAGTCGAGCTCACCGTCATCTAGCGCTTCTAAAATTGTAGCGGTTTGCATTTCAATAAACGAAAAGCGACTATTAATAAACGCCTCTTTCATTGAAGTGAGTAATACCGGCAGTAAATAAGGCGCAATGGTTGGAATAATACCAATAGTTAACTTACCCTGTAGCGGCTCGTTTGACGTAGCAGCAAGCTCTTTAAGTATTTGTGTTTGTTCTAAAATAACATTAATTTGTGTTAATAAACGCTCGCCTTTAGCGGTTAATGTTACCTGCTTAGTAGAGCGATCAAATAAAGTAACACCTAGCTCCTGTTCAAGTTTTTTTACTTGGCCACTTAAGGTAGGCTGGCTTACAAAGCACGCATCGGCCGCTTTACGAAAGTGCTTAAAGTGCGCTATGGCTTTTACATACTCTAAATCTTTTAAGTTCATATTCATTACCAGGCTGATAGCTTATACCTATCACTTTAATACAAACAAACGATTGGAACTATATTTAAATCACCGCCATAATGGCTATCAACAAATCAAGAGGAACAAAAATTATGTTAAACAATATTGAAGGCAAAAAAATCCCAAGCGTTACATTTGCAACTCGTCAAAACGATGAATGGAAATCAGTAACAACAGACGACATTTTTAAAGGTAAAACGGTTGTTGTATTTTCACTACCGGGTGCATTTACACCAACGTGTTCGTCTACTCATTTACCACGTTACAACGAACTGGCTGGCGTACTTAAGCAAAACGGCGTTGACGAAATTGTATGTTTATCGGTAAACGACACCTTTGTAATGAACGCATGGGCTGAGCATCAAGAAGCGCAAAACATTACTTTACTACCAGACGGTAACGGCGAATTTACTGACGGCATGGGCATGTTGGTAGACAAAAACGACCTAGGTTTTGGTAAGCGCAGCTGGAGATACTCTATGCTTGTAAAAGATGGCGTGATCGACAAAATGTTCATCGAACCAGATTTACCAGGCGACCCGTTTGAAGTATCTGACGCAGATACAATGCTTGATTACATCAACCCTAAGCAAGCTAAACCAGAGCCAGTAACTGTATTTACTAAACCTGGTTGTCCGTTCTGTTCAAAAGCTAAAGCGCTTCTTACAGAAAAAGGCTTTGCATTTGAAGAAATTGTTATGGGCTCAGGCGCATCACTAACAAGCCTTAAAGCAGTATCTGGCCGTGAAACCGTTCCACAAGTATTTATTGGCGGTAAGCACATTGGTGGCTCAGACGATTTAGAAAAATACTTTGCTTAATTAATAATTTTGCTCAATTAGTAAATATAAATAGGGGCACTGGTTGCCCCTATTTTATAAGGAAAAAATAATGAAAGAATTGCAAACCGACGTTGTTGTTATTGGTGCGGGTACTGCGGGTTTAAGTGCTTATCGTAATGCTAAACAATTTACAAATAACGTACTTATGATCGAATCAGGCCCTTACGGCACTACCTGCGCACGAGTTGGTTGCATGCCGAGTAAATTATTAATTGCAGCTGCTGAAGCTGCGCACTCAATCACAATGGCACCTGCATTTGGTGTACACAGCTCTGCACCACGTATTAATGGTAAAGAAGTGATGGCACGCGTTAAAAGCGAACGCGACCGCTTTGCCGGATTTGTAGTAGAAGCTGTAGATGAGCTTCCAAGCGATGACAAAATTCGTGGCTATGCTAAATTTTTAGACGCAAACCGCATACAAATAGATGATCACACCATAATTACGGCTAAACGCTTTGTTATAGCAACCGGCTCACGCCCTTCATACCCAGGCGTATTTAATAATTTTGGCGACAAATTAATTATAAACGACGACGTATTTGACTGGGACGACCTTCCAGAATCAGTAGCCGTATTTGGCCCAGGTGTTATAGGCCTTGAAATTGGCCAAGCACTGCACCGTTTAGGCGTTAAAGTAAAATTATTTGGTGTTGGTGGTGCAATTGGCCCCCTTACCGACCCAGTAGTAAAAGACTACGCAAACACCGTATTTGCCGAAGAATTTTTTGTTGATACCGACTCAAACGTATCCGACATGATGCAAGTAAACAACAAAGCGCAGCTTACTTACACCGACAAACAAGGTGCTAAACACACCGAGCAATTTGACTACGTACTTGCCGCAACGGGGCGCGTACCAAACACAGATAAACTCGGCTTAGAAAACACCGGTATTGAACTTGATGAGCGCGGCGTACCTGTTGCTAATGCTAAAACAATGCAATGTGGCGATTCAAATATATTTATCGCAGGCGACGCCAGTAATATGCTGCCACTATTACACGAAGCATCCGATCAAGGCCTAATTGCAGGCCAAAATGCTGGACGCTTCCCAGATGTACAACCTGGATTACGCAGAGCAAAAATTGCCGCCGTATTTAGCGACCCGCAAATAGCCATGGTTGGCGAAAGTTATAAAGAGATCACCACTCGTTTAGGCAGCTGCGACTGCTTTGAAATAGGCGAAGTAAGCTTTGAAAACCAAGGCCGCAGCCGCGTCATGCTTAAAAACAAAGGCTACATGCGTGTTTACGCCGAGCAAGGCACAGGGTTATTTTTAGGGGCAGAGTTTATCGGCCCACAAGCCGAGCATTTAGCTCACCTACTAGCATGGGCGGTGCAAAACAAAATGACCGTACCACAAATGTTAGAAATGCCTTATTACCACCCAGTGATCGAAGAAGGGCTACGCACAGCGCTGCGCGACTTAAACGCCAAACTTAAATTTGGCCCAGACATTGTAAATTCATGTATGGAATGTGGCCCAGGGGCATAAGCTTAGGGCTTAGGGCTTAGGGCTTAGGGCTTAGGGCTTAGGGCTTAGGGCTTAGGGCTTAGGGCTTAGGGCTTAGGGCTTACAAGGCTAAATAAAAATAATCAGCGAGTAAATTTATTTACTCGCTTTTTTATGCTCAACTTAAAGCGAGTGACAACCAATCGATAATGCAAAACAGCGATATTAATTGATAACATAATTTTTCGTTGGGTTTCGCTTCGCTCAAGCCAACCTACGTAAAAATTAACCACCCATGTTACGTTTAACACGACTCGCCAGCGCGACAAAACCTGAATAAAGTTTTTATATCACGACCTAGCTTTAACTTAGTGCTGTAATATTTATTCGACTGAAGTGATAAATTGAATTAGATGTTTAAAATACAGAAGTATTAATAATCTTTTTTTGAAAATGAATGCCTGAGTTAGCACAGCTACATATGTGCTAGATGAAGTTTGAACTTCAAAGCACCAACCCCGTAACTCATTGATTTTACTGGTAGCCCCTGCAAGAATCGAACTTGCAACTGCCCCTTAGGAGGGGGCCGTTATATCCATTTAACTAAGAGGCCTAAACTGAGGCTAAAATTATAACGGCATTGTCTTTTTTGGATCAAGTGAAAACTGAGTTTAATTACTTGATAAGTAGATATCTTCTTTGTTTAAAACGTATATTGGTATAAATTTTCGGCTACTGGCAACGACTTGTTTATTATTTACGTTTATAACTCGGGTATTCACTGTAACGCCATTGGCGCGGTATATTAACGTACCACCGAGTACATGGCTTGCCATATGCTTTTTGCTAAGGTTTTTTATGTCTCGTGAAAAAACAAAGTCGCCACGACGATTAACGTTTATTGCATCACTCGTTTTAAAATCAACCACCCCATAACCAAACTTTTGTAGTTGATGAATGAGTGTTTCTGATATTTGGTTACCCAGCTGGTTGCTGTTATTTAAGGTGGCATCTAAATCGACTATGCTTGTTACCGCTATATTTATGCTCTCATCAAGCTCACTGCTAGACTCTAGGGTGTCGACTAAATCAAGCGCCATTTGCTCTACATAATTAACCAGGGTTTTATGATGTTTTAACGGCGTAAATTGTCGCGACGAGTCGTATTCGCTCTGCGTTTGTAGCCCTTGTGCATGCTCATAACGAGCATTCACATCAAAATGAGTGTCTGCATTATTAGTTTTAACCTGCTTATTATTACCCGCAGTAGAGCACCCTGCTAATCCTAGCAGGATAAATAATGCGGTAACGCTATTTAATTTGTAACCCATTATTGCCTCACTCATTTACTGGCTTGTTTAAGCATAATGCCATCGGTTCTGTAGCTACTATTAAGTGCATCAACCACTGACTGAGGAATAAAGCCTTGCGCTGTTCCTACTACGGCTTTACTAGCTAAGCCAATAATACGTGCATTTACAAGCACACCACCTTGATGGCTTACTAAAGTACCGGCTAAAACATAGTTAAAGTTTTGATCTTGGTTTAGCTCAAGGTAGTCGCGGCTAAATACAAAATCGCCGCTTGGAGTTACGCGCATATAATCGGTAGTTTTAAAGTCGATAACAGGTATGCCAAAGCTGTGTAGTTCATGCATGAAACTTTCGGCAATTTGATTTCCTAACAAACTTGCGTCGTTGTAATCATCATCTAAAAACACAAAACTTGAAACGGCCAGTGGTGTTTTTTCGTTCACATATTGTAGGTTTTCTACCATGCTTTGCATTATGCCACGCACATAATGATTAATGTTTTTACGTGATAGCGTGCTCGATTTTGAATAATTAGTATGTTGCCCTAACCCCGACTGATATACCTGATTGTCGGTCATTGGGGCTGCCACTGCACGCTCGCCATTAGCCAATTGTACTGAGTTGTTTTGATTTTTTTGTGTGGTGTCTGAGTTCATGCCTGTTAGCATTTGTGAGCACCCAAAGCCCAATGGCAAACATAATGTAAGTAATAGCTTTTTCATTTTGTGCTCCTAATTAGTATTCGCTGCGATATAAGTAATTATCGCGTTGCTGAACTTTTTCACTGCCCCACATTACATTAATCGGGATTTCGGTACTGCCAGCCGATAAAACGTGTTTAGTGTTAATATTAACCAGTCGGGCATTAACAATGTAAGCATGTTGCTGGCGCGTAACTGTGCCGGTAATAATTAAGTCAATATTCTGACGTTCGCGTAGTTGAGTTACATCTCTGCTAAGCGCGCTATCAGCGTTAGATGATAAATTTATATTATTACTTAAACGGTACTCAACGGTGTTATATCCCAATTGAGTGAATTGCGTTAGCAGGCTTTCTTGAATTTGTTGGCTCAAACCTTCAGCTTGGCCGCTGGGAAGCTTTGAATCTAGCGCGTTTGCGTAATAAAAGCTGCTTACCCCTATGCGAGAATTACTGCTTAAAGGCCCTTTAAAGTGACTAAGCTGATAAGTTAAGTTATTTACGTAGTCGTTAACCGTATAAGGTGCCATGGCTGCTTTACGCGCAGGTGTGCTCACACTTGGTTCAGGCTGTGGTATTAAGCTACATGCTGCTAAGTTTACTAATAATAACGGTAATAAAAGGCGCATAGTTGCCATCCTCAAAAAACATGACAATAACAAAGCAATTACTATGCCTATTTATAGTTTTAATGGTTGTTCTGTGTAATTACTAACAATGCAGCCCACTTGGTGCTGCTTTAGTATGTCGCAATCTGCCGTTGCATTTTTTTGAAGTTTATAAGCGCCAATTTTTAAGCGATAAAAAGTAACCCCTTTAACCTTTGCGGTTTCTACGTTGGCAATAAATGGGCTTGCTAATAGTTTTGTAGCCTTAGATTTCACTTCATTATAACTTTGGGTTAATCGTATCCAATCGGTAACCGATGCGACCTGCAGGGCAAACAATGGCTGTATTACTTTAGGTTGTACGGTTGCTTTGGCTTGCACATTAACAGCCTCTTCTGACGCTGTAGTGTCTTGATTTAGGTTGCTCCTCTCTTGCTTTAAATTACTTTGTGTTGTCGACTCTCGTTGCGCTACCTCATTTAATTGGCTAATAAGTAACTTTAAATCGTGTTCAATAACAAGCAAACGTCTAACGCCTGCTTTGGCTTGTTGCCATTGTTGAGATGATGCTCTTAATTGCGCTAATTCTTCTGCCGAAATAGCAACCTCATTACTAGCCTTATTTGTGGTAGTAGCATTGTTTTGAGCCTCTTTAACTTTACTACTGCATCCGCAAAGTACTATAAGGCTAAGACTTAACAATTTTATTAAGTGTTTTTTTATCATGTGACTTTCCTATAGATTTTTATTACACATTAGCCTCAATTTCATTAAAAACATGATCACTTTAACGAATTAAATAACTCACTATTACTGTTTATCACTTACGCGATGAATAATTACTATACAACAAAAAAGACGCCATATAGGCGTCTTTTAGTTACTTTTATAAAAAGTAGGTATGTTAAATTAATGTTTTAATAAACGTTTTTAACTCGTCAGCAAATTCTTCACGACGCAGTGCAAACTCAATAGTTGCTTTAAGATAACCAATTTTACTACCACAATCGTGGCTGCGCCCTTTAATTGCGTATGCATCAACAGTTTCGTGTTGCATTAGCATGGCAATAGCGTCAGTAAGCTGAATTTCGTTACCAGCTCCTTGTGGGGTTTTAGCGAGTAATGGCCAAATATTTTTACTTAATACATAGCGCCCTACTACTGCAAGGTTTGATGGTGCTTCGTTAACTAGTGGCTTTTCTACCATGTTATGAATTGGCGAACTTTCGCCTTGTTTTAGCTCAACACTGCCTAAGTCAACAACACCAAATTGATCAACTTCAGCCATTGGAACTGGCTCTACCATTATTTGGCTATGTTGAGTTTGCTCAAAGCGGCTGATCATTTCGGCCAAGTTATCTTTACTAAGATCGCTTTCCATATCATCAATTATTACATCGGGTAAAATAACCACAAATGGTTCGTTACCTATAATTGGCGCTGCACAGTTAATTGCATGCCCTAGGCCTTTGGCCTCGCCTTGGCGTACTTGAATAATGGTTACATCTTTAGGACAAATAGACTGTATTTCGGCAAGTAGCTGTCGTTTTACTCGTTTTTCTAGTGTGGCTTCAAGCTCAAAACTGGTGTCGAAGTGGTTTTCGATTGAGTTTTTACTTGAATGCGTTACCAATACTATTTCTTTAATACCTGCGGCAACGGCTTCGTTAACTACGTACTGAATTAGTGGACGGTCAACAACCGGTAGCATTTCTTTTGGAATTGCTTTGGTGGCTGGTAACATGCGAGTTCCGAGGCCCGCTACGGGGATCACTGCTTTCATGGTGTTTTCCTTAATCTGTTTTGTTATACCGAAAATGGGTATTGAATAGCTTCGTGACACTCATAACCTGTCACTTCAAAGTCATCGCGTGTTACCCAGGTTTCTATATCGTTTAGTGATTTAATGTTTGGATTAATTTTTAACTGCGGCGATGCAAATGGCTCGCGTTTTAACTGCACATCGCGCATTAGCTCAAGCTGGTTTTCATAAATATGCGCGTTGGTAATTTTATGATACGCCTTACCCGCTTTATGCCCAGTAATTTGCGCCACTAATGCCAGTAATACAAAACACTGAATTTGATTAAAATTAAGCCCTAGCGGTACGTCGCAGCTGCGCTGAATTGACGTTAAATAAAGTGTGTCACCTAATAATGAAAACGTGTGGGTGTGCATACACGGGCGTAAACAGCCAAGCTCAAATTCGCCTGGGTTGTAAAAACTAATTATTTCACCGCGATCGTCTATACCATTTTTTAAGTTATTAATTACTTTTGCTAGTTGGTCTAGCGTTGAGCCATCTGGGCGCTGCCAAGCACGCCCTTGTACGCCATAAACACGCCCCATGTCGTCCTCACCTTTACGGTGCGGATTATTAAGCCAAGCGCTATTTTCGTTTGCGTTTGCATCCCAGGTTTTACAGCCTATTTCGCGAAACTGTGCCGCGCTATCGTAGCCACGCAAGTAACCGAGTAATTCGGCAATAGCTGCTTTGTAATAGCTTTTACGTGTGGTGATCATAGGAAACTGATTATTCGCCACATCGTACTCTAAATCGGCGTTGATCACAGTTAAACAGCGTGTGCCCGTACGTTTGTTTTCTACCCACTGGCCTTCATCAACAATACGCTGACATAATTGTAAATATTGTTTCATGGTATTTATTCTAACCCTTTACCGCTGTTTTTTGTGGTGCTTGCTTATAAGCCCAAATTAATAAGCCTAACCCGCCTACTATCATAGGCAGCGAGAGTATTTGCCCCATCGAGATAAAATCAGCAAATAAACCCAGCTGTGCATCTGGTTGGCGAAAGTACTCAATACAAAATCTAAAAGTGCCGTAACCTAGTAAAAACACACCCGCTACACTACCAGCTGGGCGAGGCTTTTTAATAAACCACTGTAAAATTAAAAATAATACTAAGCCTTCAAAAAATGCTTCGTATAGCTGCGATGGGTGGCGTGCTAACGGCCCGCCGGTTGGAAATACCATAGCCCATGGTACATCGCTTACTCGACCCCAAAGCTCACCATTTATAAAGTTACCTATACGTCCAGCTAATAAACCTACCGGTACAAGCGGTGCAACAAAGTCGCCTACTTGCAGTATTGACTTTTTACGTGTCCAAGCAAAAATAACAACCGCGGTTATCACTCCTAAGGTGCCACCATGAAACGACATTCCACCTTGATCTATCCTGAACAAATATAGGGGGTTTTCTATAAAATAGCTAAATTGATAAAATAATACATAACCAATACGCCCACCAAGAATTACCCCTAGCATGCCGTAAAATAGGAAGTCGCCTACTTGGTCTTTAGTCCAACCTGAATTTGGTTTTGCCGCTTGGCGATTTGCAAACCACATTGCAAATGCAAAACCTATTAAATACATTAATCCGTACCAACGTACGCTCAGTGGCCCGACAGAAAATATGATCGGATCGATTACAGGAAATTCCAGTGCCATAAAAATAAACCTTTAGCTAAAAACCATTTTAATTGCGATGATAACAAGTAACACCGCGAAAACTTTCTTTATTGTATTAACCGGTAAATAGTGGGTTGCTTTAGCGCCAATAGGCGCTATAAACCACGAGGTAATTACAATCCCAAATAATGCGGGTAAGTATACAAACCCTGCAAAACCGTGTTCTAAATCGGTAACCTGCCATCCGGCACTGATATAACCAATAGAGCCAAAAAAGGCGATAACAATTCCGCATGCTGCAGCGCAGCCTATGGCCTTTTTAATATCAACCGAAAAATAATGCAGTAAAGGCACTATTAGTGCGCCACCACCTATACCTATTAATCCAGATAGTGCCCCCATAATGGCGCATAAGCTGCCTAGAATAGGACCCGACGGTAAAGGTTTTTCTGACAAAGGTTTATTGCGAGCTGATAACACCATTCTTAAAGCAATAAATACCACGCTTACAGCAAATACTGTGCGTAATATTTGCTCGGGTATTAAGCTTGCAGCAAAGCCACTAATTAGCGCGCCAACAGCTACGCCCGACATAACCCAAGGTGCAATAACCCAAGGCACGTTATCATTTTTATGATGAGCCAGCGCTGAAGATGTAGAGGTAAACAAAATAGAAGCAAGCGATGTTGCAATGGCAATAACTAATACGTTTTCAGTAGCCGTTACATTAAAAGCGAGTAATAAGGCACTTAATACTGGCACAATAATTAAGCCACCACCAATTCCGAGTAACCCGGCTAAAAACCCGACAACACAGCCTAGTAGCGCGCAACTTGCAACCAATAATCCTAGATCATACATAGTTATCCCATATACCTTTTATTATGCGCGTATCTTAATGGATTCTGATTACAGTTAACACGAGAATTTATTTGGGGGTATAAAATAAGTTACCCAGCTCATGCTCTATCATAAAGCTGCGAGTTAAACGCAATACTTGCTTAGCCGACGATTGCGCTAAGCACTCTTTAAGTAATGCTTCCATTTCGCTGACATGTAAGCGCCTAAGCACCCATTTAACTTTATTTAATGATGATAAGTTCATACTTAAACGACGATACCCCATGGCAATAAGTAATATTGCGCCTTCAGGATCGCCGCCAAGCTCGCCGCATAAACTAAACGGTAGCTCGTATTGCTGGCACTCACGAGCCACTTTATTTAATACTCTGAGCACTGCAGGGTGATACGGGTTAAACAGTTCTGCAACCCGCGCGTTTGATCTGTCTACAGCGAGCAGGTATTGCGTTAAATCGTTACTGCCCACTGAGCAAAAATCGACTTTTTTAGACCAGTCTGCCAGCATAAATACACTCGACGGTACTTCAAGCATAATACCTATATCGGGTCGTTCAATTGTTTGCTCTGGGTATTGCTCGTTCAGCTCAAAATACGCTTGCTCAAAAAGAGCTAATGATTCGTCTACTTCTTCTGTACCACTTATCATCGGCAGCATTATTTTTAAATTACCTAAGCCTATATTTGCTTTAAGCATGGCTTTGAGCTGATCTAAAAATAGCTCAGGGTGATCTAAACTAATGCGAATACCACGCCAACCTAAAAAGGGATTTTCTTCGGTAATATTAAAATAATCGAGAACTTTATCGCCACCAATATCTAACGTTCGCATTACTACCGGATTAGGGTAATAACTATTAAGTACTTCTCGGTACCAGGTTTCTTGCTCTGATTGCGATGGAAACTGCCCTTTTTGCATAAACCAGGCTTCGGTGCGGTACAAGCCAACGCCGTCACAAATATGGGCACTGTTTTGCTGCGTGTTTAACTCCAGCCCCGCATTGAGTAGTAAACTTATGTGTTCACCATCAAGGGTGACCGCTGTAAAGTTTTGCTCGGCTAAAAAACGATTATTAAGTAAGTTGTCTTGGTGTTGTAATTCTGTGTATTCATCAATTAGCATTTGCGATGGGGAAATATATAACCGCCCCGAAAACGCATCCAAAATCATTGGTTTACTATTTAATTGCAGTAATGGAATATCTTCGATGCCCCAAATAGCAGGCACGCCCATAGCACGGGTTAATATTGACGCATGACTGTTTGCCGAGCCATTTATGCTCACCACCCCCACTAAGCGATCGTTAGGCACCTCAGCCAGCATGGCTGGAGTAAGTGTATGCGCTATAAGTATGGTATTGGGTGGATAATCTTTTATTGCGAATTCGGTATTAACAAGGTGGTGCAACACTCGCAGGCCAATGTCTTTAACATCAACCGCGCGCTCTTTTATGTATGGGTCTTGCATGGCATTAAACTGAGCGATTAAACGCTCAATTACTATTTTTAAGGCGCTTTTTGCACACCAACCTTGTTGCAACTCCATCTCAACGTTATGACCTAAGCTTTTAGCATCGAGTAATTGCTGATAAACATCAAAAACAGCCAAAGCCTCATGCGGAATAGAATCACTTAGTGTCATTGATAGTGTATTAAATTCTTTTCGGGTTGCCGCTACGGCTTGGGTAAATAAGCGTCGTTGCTCATTTACATCGCTTTCTTTTTCAAGCTCAATTGATTTAAAGTTAACTTTAGGAATAACTACAAATGCATGGCCAATACTAATACCCGGAGCACTCGACACCCCTTTTAATACTGAGGTTTGATGAGAAGACTCATCTTGACGCAATACTTCTTTTATTTCAGCATGCGCTAATTGTGAGGCAAGTTGCGCCGACAAAGTAATTAAAAACGATTCTTCATCTTGGCTAAATACACGTGCCATTTTTTGTTGTACTACAATAACGCCCAGTACTTTTTTTTGATGCACCACAGGCACAGACAAAAATGCATTATAGCCTTCTTCGTTAACTTCTGGGGAGAGCTTAAAGCGGGGATGAGATTTGGCAAAGGCAATATTAATTGCCTCCTCGCGCTGTGCCACCAGCCCTACTAGGCCTTCGGTAAAGCCAATTCTAAACTTACCCACCGCATCGGGGTTTAATCCTTCGGTGGCCATAAGTACAAAGTTATCTTGGCTGTAGTCAGCAAAATAAATAGAGCAGCACTGGGTTTGCATGGCTTCTTTAACCATTGTCACAAAGCACGCTAAAGCACTGTCTAAATTCGCTTGTTGCGAAACCGACTCTGCAATAGACCTAAGTGTTGCCAGCATGTCCTGCTCCTTTAATTTACTAAACTAACTACCTTTTATTTCGCCAATGATCTTTTTGCTGTTCGCGTTTATTAAAAGGCATAGCAAAAGGAGCAAACTCTTTCATTACACGCCGATAAACATCGCGTTTAAACGACACCACCTGCCTTACCGGATACCAATAACTTACCCAGCGCCAATCATCAAATTCAGGATGGTGGGTTTTAAGTAAATTTACATCCTCATCTTTACAGCGTAGTTTTAGTAAAAACCATTTTTGTTTTTGCCCAATACATACCGGACTTGAGTCTCGGCGTATTAATCGTTTGGGTAACTTATAGCGTAACCAATGTTTAGAACTTGCAACTATCTCTACATCTTCTGGTCGCAAGCCTACTTCTTCGTGTAATTCGCGGTACATGGTTTGCTCTGGCGTTTCACCATCGTCAACACCGCCTTGGGGAAATTGCCAAGAATGTTGACCATAACGTCTAGCCCAAAACACTTGTCCTTGGTTATTGCAAATTACAATTCCGACATTGGCACGAAAACCTTCGGCATCAATCACCTTAGTGCCTCATTTGTAAGTCGATTTTTAATGATTGTTCCACATTACCTGCTTTACGGCAAACAATATTGGAATATTTACTGTGGTTACTCACAGCTTGTGCATAACTTTTATAAAACACGCTCATTTAGCAAACAAATCCACAATATAAGATCGCAAAACTGGATTTCTCCACAGATTCTGTGGATAAACATGTTTATATATGTGTACTCATTCAAACAACCTTAGTGTCACTTAATGAAAACTGAACAGTTTATTTTTAAATTTTATTATAATTCATGGGCTTATATTTATTTAACTGTTTATTAAAGTGTGTAAAATTGCACCAAACCCAAGGTGCACAAAAAACACTCAAAGGCAAAGATATCCACGGCTGGACTGATTTGCTATCATGGCGATGGTATTTATTCAACTTAAATAAACAGTATGCGACCTATAAAACCACATTCAATTAATGACTTAATGCAGCGTGTTAATAATATTGCTGGGCTTACCCTTGGCCAATTAGCCAATGAGTATAACTTTAAAACGCCTGACGATTTACTCCGTGAAAAAGGCTGGACGGGGCAATTAATTGAATATGTATTAGGCGCAACTGCTGGCTCAAAACCACTGCCCGATTTTGAAGATTTAGGCATAGAGCTAAAAACATTGCCAATTTCTTATAAAGGCAAGCCGCTAGAAACCACCTTTGTATCGGTAACCCCACTCATTAACGTTACTGGCATGACCTGGCACGCAAGCAGCGTGCGTAAAAAACTAAACCATGTACTTTGGTTGCCTATACTAAGTGAGCGCGACATAGCCCCGTTTGATAGAACCATAGGCAGCGGCTTTTTATGGCAACCCACACCTGAGCAAGACGCTTTATTGCAACGCGATTGGGAAGAACAAATGGAGCTTATTGCGCTAGGGCGTATTGATGAAATATCGGGGCATTTAGGTGACGCAATTCAAATTCGCCCTAAAGCCGCGCACAGTAAAATAGTAACCGATGCTATTGGCCCTAATGGTAAAATTATTAAAACCCTGCCCCGTGGTTTTTATTTAAAAACCAGCTTTACCGGCGAAATTTTAAAACAGCAGTTTCAACTTTAATTTGTACAAATAGAAGTAAATTAGGGCGGCATAAAATTTAACTTGAGGCGACAACTAACTTGAAAAACTCCGTTGTGAGTAAATCATTTAAAATTTTTGCACAAAGAGAAAAAATGAGAGTAAATGAGCAGTGACAAGACACATTATTTAGTCTTTTTAGCTTCTCTAAAGCGTAGCGCCTCATAACCTCTTTGTGCATATATTCACTTAAAGTCTTTTCACACTACTTTTAACATATTTAAACTAAAAAGAGAGATAGAAAACCCCACCTAAAAAACCGTATTTAAACTGTTACTGACAGTTATCTCACTTCTGATTTTCTGGTTACTGTTTTACTTTTTTTACCTAGGCAAAAAAAATCCCCACCAAAGTGAGGATTTATAAGCTTAAACATCATATTCTAATTAAAGAATTACTGACCTTTAACTTCTTTTAAACCGTTGTACGGTGCTTTATCGCCTAATTGCTCTTCAATACGAAGCAATTGGTTGTACTTAGCAACACGATCAGAGCGGCTTAATGAACCTGTTTTAATTTGACCTGCGGCTGTACCTACTGCTAAATCTGCAATGGTTGAATCTTCTGTTTCGCCTGAGCGATGAGAAATAACAACTGTAAAACCAGCATCTTTAGCCATTTTAATTGCAGCTAATGTCTCAGTTAAAGAACCAATTTGGTTAAACTTTATTAAGATTGAGTTAGCAATACCGTTGTCGATACCACGTTTTAAAATCTTAGTATTGGTTACAAACAAATCGTCACCCACTAATTGGATTTTATCACCCATTAGTTTAGTTTGGTGTGCAAAGCCATCCCAGTCAGACTCATCAAGGCCATCTTCGATAGACACGATTGGGTACTGCTGAGTTAAATCTTGTAAGAAGAAGTTAAATTCTTCAGAAGTGAACTTTTTGCCTTCACCTTTAAGATTGTAAATATTTGCTTCTTTGTCGTAAAACTCAGAGGCTGCACAATCAAGCGCTAATGTAATGTCTTTACCTAGCTCGTAGCCTGCATTTGCAACAGCTACTTTAATTGCAGCTAGTGCCGCTTCGTTAGATGCAAGGTTTGGTGCAAAACCACCTTCGTCACCTACCGCTGTTGAGTGACCGTCTGCTTTAAGTACTTTAGCTAGGCTGTGAAATATTTCTGCGCCCATGCGTAGAGCTTCACGGAAGTTTTTAGCGCCAATTGGTTGGATCATAAACTCTTGAATATCTACAGAGTTATCTGCATGTTCGCCACCATTGATAATGTTCATCATTGGTAATGGCATAGAGTAAACACCCGGTGTACCGTTTAAGTCAGCAATATGCTCATAAAGCTCAACTTTTTTAGATTGTGCAGCAGCTTTAGCCGTTGCTAGCGATACTGCTAAAATTGCGTTAGCACCTAATTTTTCTTTATTTTCGGTACCATCTAAATCTAGCATTACTTGATCAACAGTGCTTTGCTCAAGTGCATTTTGGCCTGCTAAAGCGGTTGCGATTTCATTATTAATAAAACCAACTGCTTTTAATACGCCTTTACCTAAATAACGAGATTTATCACCATCGCGTAATTCTAATGCTTCGCGAGTCCCTGTAGATGCGCCAGACGGCGCCGCAGCACGGCCCCATGAACCATCAGCTAAATGTACATCAGCTTCAACAGTTGGGTTACCACGCGAATCCATAATTTCGCGACCAATTACTTTTACGATTACTGACATCTTGATTCCTCTATATTCCCAAAATGGTGAATTACTGCCAACTTAATTTAAACTAATTTGGTTGGCATTTAAAACAAATAAGCCGTGCAATATGCACGGCCTATTAATATTACGAAGACGCTTTTTGGTGGATGTGAGCCGCAGCTACAAACCCTTCAAACAGCGGGTGACCATCGCGTGGTGTTGAAGTGAATTCCGGGTGGAATTGCGCTGCAATAAACCAAGGGTGATCTTTATTTTCAATAATTTCTACTAGCTTTTTATCTTCCGATAAACCAGTAAAGCTTAAACCAGCTTTTTCTAGCTGCTCTACAAAGTTATTATTAACTTCGTAACGATGACGATGACGTTCTACTATTTCATCGCTACCGTATACTGCATGCACTTTAGAACCCGGTGTTAAATGACATTTTTGTGCGCCTAAACGCATAGTGCCACCTAAGTCTGATTTTTCATCACGCTGCTCTACTTTACCTTCAGCATCTAGCCATTCGGTAATTAAGCCAACCACAGGGCTTGCAGATTGCGCGTTAAACTCAGTTGAGTTTGCATCAGTAAGACCCGCTACGTTACGAGCATATTCAATTAGCGCTACTTGCATACCTAAACAAATACCTAAGTAAGGCACTTTGTTTTCACGCGCGTATTTAGCCGCTAATATTTTACCTTCAACGCCACGACTACCAAAACCACCAGGTACTAAAATAGCATCTAAGCGCGTTAGTGAATCAACGCCTTTGGTTTCTAAGTCTTGTGAGTCGATGTACTGAATATTTACCGTTAAACGATTTTTCAGACCGGCATGTTTTAATGCTTCGTTTACAGATTTATAAGCATCTGGTAATTCAGTATATTTGCCTACCATACCAATAGTTACTTCACCTGTAGGGTTAGACTCTTGATAAAGTACTTGTTCCCATTCAACTAAATCAGCTTCAGGAGCTTCTAAATGAAAACGACGACATACAAAGTAATCTAAATCTTGCGACTTTAATAACGCAGGAATTTTATAAATACTGTCTACGTCTGGTAGTGATATAACCGCTTTTTCTTCTACGTTAGTAAACAATGCAATTTTTGCACGTTCGTTATTTGGTAGTTTGCGGTCTGAACGACAAATAAGAATGTCTGGCTGAATACCAATTGAGCGCAGTTCTTTAACCGAATGTTGCGTTGGTTTAGTTTTCACTTCGCCTGCAGGGCCTAAAAATGGCACTAGCGTTAAGTGAATAAATAGCGCGCGCTCACGGCCAATTTCAGTACCCATTTGACGAATTGCTTCTAAAAATGGTTGTGACTCTATGTCACCCACTGTGCCGCCAATTTCAACGATTGCTATATCATGGCCTTCAGCGCCAGAATAAACACGTTGCTTAATATCGTTAGTAATGTGTGGAATTACCTGAATTGTTGCTCCAAGGTACTCGCCACGTCGCTCACGACGTAATACATCTTCGTATACACGCCCTTGTGTGAAGTTATTACGACTCGTCATTTTGGTGCGAATAAAACGCTCATAGTGACCTAAATCTAGATCGGTCTCTGCGCCGTCTTCAGTAACGTATACTTCACCATGTTGAATTGGGCTCATTGTGCCTGGATCAACGTTGATGTAAGGATCCAGCTTTAAGATAGTAACATTAATACCACGGGCCTCTAAAATAGCTGCCAATGATGCTGCTGCAATACCTTTACCCAACGAAGAAACAACCCCGCCGGTAACGAAGATAAATTTTGTACTCATGCGAACCCTAGAATATCAGGAATTAAAAGGAATATAATACCCAAACAAGTGATTTTGGAATATAAACAGGACGGGGAGAAATTGTACCAAAGCATAGCCAATCAATCCAGCTAAAATTAGAAATTGTAAGCACAAAAAACAGCCATAATTTTACTACACACTATTTGACTTTTTTGATCTCATCCCATGCTGCATCCATCTCATCAAGCGTGGCCGACTCTAAACATTTTCCTTGGGCATTTAAATAAGCTTGTACTTTTTCAAAGCGAGTTGAAAACTTGTCGCTGGCGCTACGTAGTAATTGCTCTGGGTCGCGCTTTACATGGCGCGCAACGTTTACTGTAGCAAACAGTAAATCGCCCAGCTCTTCTGCGCTGTGATCTGAATACGGATTGTGAGCGAGTGCTTCTTTTACTTCCTCTACTTCTTCGCTCACTTTATCCAATGCACCATGGTAACTTGGCCAATCAAAACCAAGAGCAGCCACGCGCTGCTGAATTTTTTTAGCTTTACTTAAGCTTGGCATATTAACGGGAATATCTTGCCACAGCGAAGGCGTAGCATCTGCGCTTTTGGCGCTGCGCTCTTGTGCCTTAATTGCTTGCCACTGCGCAGCAAGCTCATCATCGCTTAGCGCTGTTTGCTGGTCGAACACATGAGGATGACGGCGCGTAAGTTTAGCGTTTAATTGTGTCACTATATCGTTAAAATCAAATAACTTTTGCTCATTAGCAAGTTGAGCATAAAACACAATTTGAAAGAGTAAATCGCCAAGTTCATTTTTAAGCTCACCTAAATTGCCCGATTCAATGCAATCGGCCACTTCAAACGCTTCCTCAATAGTGTGTGGCACTATTGAGCTAAAAGTTTGCTTACGATCCCAGGGGCAGCCAATCTCAGGATCTCTTAGCGTTTTCATTATATGCAGTAGTTGCGCAAGCGCGGCGTTATCTGTCATATTTATTGCCCTCGCTTTGCACTGTGTACACCTTCAATTTGGTGTAACTTAGAAAGCACTCTATTAGTACCCGACAGATCGTGTACCTCTATTTGCATGGTAAATATAGCAATTTGATTATCATCAACGGTATTTACATTCATATTTAGCACATTCACTTTTTCGTTGGCTAACACTACACTTATGTCGCGAATTAAACCTGAGCGGTCGCTGGCCTCTATTCTAATACTTAGCGCATAGGAGTTATGAATATCGTCTGACCAGCTTACAGAAATAACTCGCTCTGGGTGCTGAGTTTTTAAATTATTAAACGAGTCGCAATCATCACGATGTACACCAATACCACGCCCTTGCGTTATATAGCCAATAATTTCATCCCCCGGAACCGGACGACAACATTTAGCAACATGACTCATTAAGCTACCTACGCCATCAACCACAATACCGTTATTATCGCCGGTTACTTTTGTTGGGTTTTTAAAACGTATTACCGGCTCGTCTTCGGGGCGATCGGTAACAAAGTTAAGCATTTGATTAAGGCGAATATCACCTGCGCCAATGGCGACCATTAAATCGTCGAGCTCTTTAAAGTTAAAACGCTTAATAGCGGGTGCTAAGTCTCTATAATTTAAATCGAGTTTTTGCAGTTCGTTATCGAGTATTTCTTTACCGGCACTAAGATTTTTGTCGCGATCGAGCTGTTTAAACCAATGGTGTATTTTGGCTCTAGCACGCGATGACTTTATATAGCCTAATGATGGGTTTAACCAATCGCGGCTGGGGTTTGGCTGTTTTTGGGTAAGAATTTCTACCTGATCGCCGGTGCTTAACTGATGGGTAAATGGCACAATTTTGCCAAATACTTTAGCGCCAATACAACGATGCCCCACATTAGAGTGAATATAATAAGCAAAATCTAATGGTGTTGCCCCCAGTGGTAAATCAAAAATATCGCCTCGTGGGGTAAATACGTATACGCGGTCTTCTACCACTTGATTTTTAAGCTCTTGTGCTAGGTCGCTGCCATCAACCACTTCTTCTTGCCATTGTAATAGTTTACGCAGCCAGCTAATTTTTTGCTCATAACCTGAGCCTCGCCCTGGCAATGCGCCTTCTTTATACATCCAATGCGCAGCAACACCCAGCTCGGCATCTTGGTGCATATCGCTGGTGCGAATTTGAATCTCTACCGTTTTGCCTTCGGGGCCAAATACCACGGTATGAATAGACTGATAGCCATTTTGCTTAGGTGTGGCAACGTAGTCGTCAAACTCTTTATGCAAATGACGCCAGTTAGTGTGCACTATGCCCAGCGCGCCGTAACAATCTTGCAGGCGCTGCACCACAATACGCATTGCGCGAATATCAAACAGTTGATCAAACTCGTAGTTTTTTTGCGCCATTTTTTTATAAATGCTGTAAATATGCTTTGGCCGCCCGTAAACCTCTGCTTCTATGCCCGCCTCGCTTAAGCGGCTTTTAACTTGCGCTACCATGTCTTCCATGTAGGCTTCACGCGCTAGGCGTTTGTCATCAAGCTGTTTGGCAATGTTTTTATAAATATTGGGGTGCAAATACCTAAACGATAAGTCTTCAAGCTCCCACTTTAATTGCCCTATACCTAAGCGGTTTGCCAGTGGAGCAAAAATGTCGGCGGTTTCTTTGGCGGCAATAACACGGTCTTCTTCTGCGGCATTTTTAACATTGCGTAAATGACATACTTGCTCTGCTAACTTAATAACAACCGCGCGCACATCCTCTACCATAGCAAGTAACATACGGCGAATATTATCAACCTGTACCGTGCCTTTGCCTTGGTGCGCCAAAGTGCTAATAGTAGCCATTTGTGCGACCCCGTTTAGCAATACCGCAATACTGCTACCTAGCTGCTCTTCAACAGTTTCAAGGGTGACTAAGTTATTTATAAAATACGGCGTTAAATAAGCAGTAGCTAATGAGTCTGCATCAAGATTAAGCTCGGCTAAAATTTCGACCATTTCAATAGCTGTGCTTTGTCGGGTGGTATTGTCGCACGCTAAACAAAGTGCCTGTGCTTTATTAAGCAACTCTACTTTTTCTGCCGACAGAGCAAGTAACTTTAAGCGACTAGCAAAGTCCCCGGTTTCATCCTGTTGATGTGATTGACGTGTAGCTACCATAATGCGCTTTACCTCCGTTGAAATAACGCCATAGTTTCAATATGCCCGGTGTGCGGAAACATATTCATTAGCCCAATTTTATGCAGTTCAAAGCCTGCTTGCGAAATAATAGCGCTGTCACGGGCTAAAGTAACAGGGTCGCATGAGACGTATAAAATAGTTTTAAACTGCTTTAAAGGAAGTTGTTCTAATACCGTTATTGCCCCAGTACGTGAGGGGTCTAACACCAGTACATCTAAATTTTTATTAAACCACGAAGCCGTTTCAATTTTATTTGTTAAATCAAAGCAATTAAATTGAGTATTAGTGATTGAGTTAGTGTGCGCATTTTGCGTTGCCATTGCAACCGCTGAAGCAACCCCTTCTATACCAATTACTGTTTTTGCTTGTTTTGCCAGCACTAGTGAAAAGTTACCAATACCACAAAATAAATCTAATACGTTTTCGTCGCCTTTTAGTGCCAGCCAATTTTGTGCTTGTTTAAGCATTGCTTGATTAACGCTAGCATTAACTTGGATAAAGTTATTTAAGCCAAATTCAAACTTTAACCCTAACTCTTCAAGTGCATAAAATGGCATGGCTAAATGTGAGTGTTCAATTACTTCACTTTCGCTTTGCCACACTAATTGCCATTGTTGCTCAGCGGCACTTTGTGCTACCAGTGCTTTTATACTCTCTGAAATAGGTTTTGTGTGGCGAATAATAACAAAGTTTTGCTCATCGCCTTGGCACAATTGCAAGTGAGATACACTGTGCAATGCCTTGTGTTGATTAATTAAGTTATCAAATACAGTAAATACATTTGCAAATACTTCACTTAGTACTGGGCACTCATTAATACTAATAATACTTTTAGAGCCACTTGCTCTATAGCCTACATGCATTTTTTTTGCTTTTTTATCAAACATTACCGCTAAACGAGCACTTCGTCTGTAATGAGTGGCTTTACTTAATAAGGGGGCTTGCCAGTTTAATTCATCAAGCTTGGCAAACTTTTCAAATAATTTGCTCACCGCTATTTGCTTTTCGACTACCTGTTGGCCGCTATCTAAATGCTGCAACTGACACCCACCACATTGATTATAATGCTCACAAAATGGTGCTACGCGATATTCACTCGCCTGTAATACTTTATGTGTTTGCGCTTCGCTGTAACGCGCTTTGTCGGCAACAATGGTGGCTTTTACTTGCTCGTTTGGCAAAGCATTACTTACAAAGCACACTTTATTATTGTGTTTCGCTATGCCGCGACCATGGTGATCCATGGCGGTGATATCGAGCACTAAAGACTGTTGTTTTAGCGGTTTTTTTGTTGCTTTAAATATTTGCGCCATTAGGCATTACCTTAAACATTTGATGAATCGACTCCAATTGCAGAATACCTCATTATCCGTATATACTCTGAGCATGCTGATAACAATAATAACGCTCCCAATATGACTAAATTAGGCTTACGCGATTCTGTTTTAACACTCACTCTGATCCCCACGGTGATCATTGGATTGTTACTCGGTGGTTATTTTACAATAAATCGTTACATTGAGCTTGATGAAATTTTATATCAACAAGGGACTACTATTTCAGAGCCCCTTGCTATTGCACTTGAGCAGCCATTACTTGAAAAAAACAAACAACTACTAAATCGTGTCATTAGCTATACCCACAATAAGCACTCCCCAGTAGTAAAAGCGATTGCATTATTTGACGACAATAATAAGCTAATAATAACCAGTAACTATCATCGCTCGTTTGATGACTTGCTCAACAACGAGCAACTAAATAATCTTAATGCCACTCAAGTTCATAAAACAGATGATTTAATTACCTTTTTTACACCCATTATTAATCACACAAGTCCTGATACAAAATGGGATAAATCGATATTTCAAACCTCACTAGGAACTGTAGTATTACAGTTAAATAGAGATCAAGCAGTTATCGGTCAGCAAAGGGCCTTACTGGTCAGTGGTATTGTTATTATACTAGCCTTGGTCTTGGCCGCTATTTTAGCACTTAAACTTAGCCATATGTTTATGAGCCCTCTTAATAAATTAGTACTGGCAACCGATAGGCTCGTAGAAGGTAAAAGAGAAACTGGTTTAAACGAGTCCATGATTGGTGAGTTTGAGTTACTCCGCGAAGGGTTAAATACTATTTCTTACTCTATGGTGATGCAAAAAGATGAAATGCAAAAAAACATTGATCAAGCCACCAGTGATTACCGCGAAACATTAGAGCAGTACGAAACGCAAAATATTCAGCTCACTATGGCAAAAAAAGAAGCTCAAGATGCCAACCGAGTTAAATCTGACTTTTTGGCAAAAATGAGTCATGAGCTACGCACCCCTTTAAATGGCGTGATTGGTTTTACGCGTCAGCTGCATAAAACGCCATTAAATAAAAACCAAAAAGATTACTTAGATACCATTGAGCTGTCGGCTAATAGTTTAATGACCATTATTAGCGATATATTAGACTTTTCAAAATTAGAAGCGGGCGCTATGGAACTTGAGTCTATTCAGTTTCAGTTGCGCGATACCGTTAACGAAGTAATGACGCTGTTAGCCCCAAGCGCCCATGATAAACAGCTTGAGCTGTCTATTTATATTAGCCCGCAAGTGCCCGATCACCTAACCGGTGATCCTACGCGATTAAAACAAGTTTTAATTAATTTATTAAGTAACGCAATTAAGTTTACCGAAAAAGGCGCTATAAAAGTCGACATTAGCCATAGACTACTCGATGATGAGCGCACCTCAATTTTAGTTTCAGTGGCCGATACAGGCGTAGGTATTCCTGTTGATAAGCAAGATGCATTATTTACCGCCTTTGGCCAAGCCGATTCAAGTATTACCCGTAAATTTGGTGGCACTGGCTTGGGGCTAATTATCACCAAGCATATTGTAGAGGCCATGAGTGGTAAAATTACACTTAACTCAGCCCCTGGTAATGGCACCTGCTTTACCTTTAATGGCGTATTTAGACTGCCTAATCATGTGTTTGCCAGTGACTTACCAACTAAATCTTTGCTCGGTAAGCATGTTTTATATTTAGAGCCACACGAGCACACCCATCATGCTGTTTTATCTTTGCTTAACGAATGGCAAATAAGTGTGACCGGCTGCTTTAGCGATGCAGAATTTTTAGCTGCAATCGACAATAAAGAGCAGCAATATGATATTTGTATCATTGGTGATATGGCCTCGGTTAACGATATGCAGCGTTTAAAGGCTCATGTAAAAGCGGTGCGTGAATCAACCGACTATTTATATTTAATGCTCAACACGGTATCGCATAGTATGCGTGAAGCCTTTATTGGCAGTGGCGCTGATGCCTGCTTAAGTAAACCACTTAACCATCGTAAATTGTGTGAACTACTTGCCGCGCCGTATCGATTAGATCACCCGGTGCACAACATTGAGCAAAATGAGCAAACACTCTTGCCGTTAAAAGTATTAGTAGTTGACGATAATGACGCTAACTTAAAATTAATTTATACCTTACTTAATGAGCAGGTTGAGCTAATAGACACAGCGCACAATGGCTCGCAAGCTTACAGTTTAAGTAAAAGCCATAAGTACGACGTAATATTTATGGACATACAAATGCCAATTATGGATGGTATTACTGCCTGTAAGTTAATTAAAGAATCATCATTAAACGAAGATACGCCCATCATTGCCGTAACCGCACATGCACTGCATAGCGAAAAAGAGCAGCTATTAAAAGACGGTTTTGAAGGGTATTTAACTAAACCGATTGATGAGGACATGCTCAATCAAATTATTTGCGATCACAGCCCACAACTACCGGTTAGCCGCGATAAACTAAAAAACATGCCACAAAGCCCGCCCCCTTTTAAGAGTGTGCGCCTTGATTGGGGCATAGCACTGCAACATGCTGGCGGTAAAAGTGAGCTGGCATTAGAAATGCTCAATATGTTATTACTCAGCGTGCCCGAAACACTTAGCCTATTAGCACAAGCTATTGCCGATGAAGACTGCAAACAAGTACTGAGCATTATTCATAAGTTACATGGTGCGTGTTGCTACACTGGCGTTCCTAAATTAAAGTCGTTGGCCGAAACAATCGAAACCGCGTTAAAAAGTAACTGCGTATTAGCCAGCATTGAACCTGAGTTATTTGAACTACAAGACGAGCTAGAGAACTTACTACTTGATGCTAAAAATTAAAGGCTCGAAACTATAATACGATAGCTATTGCGCCATCAGTACAATAAATAGGAAGAGACTTTATGAGCAATAACAAGGTAATTGGTAGTATTGAATGGCGCGATCTTACTGTGGCTGATGCACAACAAATCAGCGACTTTTATGCACACGTTGTTGGTTGGCAAAAAGAGCCTGTAGATATGGGCAGTTACAATGATTTTAATATGAATAACGCACAAGGGACAATAGCAGGCATTTGCCATGCAAAGGGCGATAACGCCGACTTACCAGCACAGTGGTTAATGTATGTTCGCGTAGAAAATGCTCAGCTTAGCGCACAAAAAACGCTGGAGTTAGGAGGTGAAATTATTAAAGGGCCGACTGAATATGGTGGCGAAAGCTATTTTATTATTCGCGACCCAAGTGGCGCTATTTTGGCAGTATATTCATAGCTTTTATTAGCTTTAATAATACTCAACCAAGCTAGTTGGTAATTTACATAATAGCGAGGCTCAAAACCCGAAGCTTCATGCACCTAATAGTACTAAGTAGCAAGAAGCTTCAAGTAGCTTATTTAAAGCGAGGCTTTAGGCACGCGCTTCAAGCATTAAGCGTTTCATATCGCGTACGGCTTTATCTAGCCCATCAATGGCGGCGCGAGCAATAATGGCGTGACCAATATTAAGCTCATAAATTTCTTCCATTGCGGCAATTGGTTTTACATTATGGTAATGCAAACCATGGCCCGCATTGACAATTAAGCCAATACTGGCTGCGTATTTAACGCCTTGGCGAATATGTTCAAGCTCTTTGCTTATTGCCTCATCGGTTGTAGCATCTGCATAAGCACCGGTATGAATTTCAACATACGGAGCGCCTGTTGCTTTAGCTGCATCTAGCTGCGCTTTATCGGCATCAATAAATAACGAAACTTTAATACCTGCGTCGCTCAAGGTTTTTGTTGCTGCGGTAATTTTTTCAAGATTACCCGCCACATCAAGTCCGCCTTCGGTGGTTAGCTCTTCGCGTTTTTCTGGCACTAGGCATACGTACTCAGGTTTTACCTCAAGTGCAATATTGATCATTTCATCGGTTACGGCTGTTTCAAGGTTCATGCGTGTTTGTATGGTTTTAGCCATTACATACACGTCACGGTCTTGAATATGACGGCGATCTTCACGTAAATGAATAGTGATACCGTCGGCTCCTGCATGCTCAGCTACACTTGCTGCATGTGCTGGATCAGGGTAGCTAGTGCCACGTGCTTGGCGAAGTGTTGCAATATGATCAACGTTTACACCCAAAAGAATATCTTTCATTATTTTACCTGTAAAATTACGTTTATTGAGAGGCCGCAAATAACTCACGACTTTTTAATGGTTTATTACCAAGTAGTGGCTTTAATAAGTAGCGGCTTAATTGCTTTGCCATATATAACACATCTGCTTGGCTAAAGTCATGATTAGCTATGGCATTAAGTTGCAAACCGCTAAATCCAGAGCGCGGATCGTCTTGTACTAAAAAGCCAACTTCTGCAAAATAGCTATACGTTCGCTTTTCATCTATGGGTTCACCGCTGGCGTCAAAACTAAAATCGACGCCATAACCTAATAGTTCTAATAGTTGAAATTCGTAAGAACGCAGTACTGCTTGTAAATTAGCACCGCTATTAAGGTTTTTTAAGTGCGTATTATAAAGCTGAAAAACCTGATCAATCGGTTCATTAATTGGCACAATTCGATTAGTTAATTCATTTAAATAAAAGCCGCAATAAAGCTCATCACCTTTTAAAAAAAGTGGCGTTCCGTGCAGTTCAAATTTGTTGATGTATTTTAAATCGTACTTGCCGTTGTAATGTACCAACAAGGCTTGGAAAGGTTGTAATTGCGCTTTATGTTTAGTGGCCTGGCGGCCACTAATACGGGCTAGCATTCTAAGTTGGCCAACGCCTTCTACTAGCATATCAAGCATTACTTGGGAGTCACTATAAGGACGCCGATGTAATAAATACGCTCTGTAGAAGTCGCTATCCATAATTTAAACTGCTAGCAGATTATTAGTCTTCACCATAACCTAGGCTTCTTAATGCGCGCTCGTCATCAGCCCAACCCGATTTAACTTTAACCCAAAGCTCTAAAAACACTTTATTATCGAGCATTTCTTCAAGATCTTTACGTGCTTCGCGACCAATGGTTTTTAGCTTTTCGCCTTTATTACCAATCACCATACGCTTTTGTGTTTCGCGCTCAACGAGTATTAAACCATTGATATGCCAAATACCGTTTTCTTGCCATTTAAACTGCTCTATTTCAACAGTAACAGAATACGGTAGCTCCTCGCCCATAAAACGCATTAGCTTTTCACGAATGGTTTCTGCTGCCATAAAGCGCATTGAACGGTCGGTTACGTAGTCTTCTGGAAAATAAAATTCACTTGGCTGAAGGCGTTTAGTTACTTCAGCTTTGATCAAGTCGATATTTTTACCTTGCTCAGCCGACACTGGCATAATACCAATAAAGTCAAACTTGTCGCCTAACCACTTCATATGAGGCAGCACTAGGTCGCGATCTTTTACTAAATCTATTTTATTGATCACCAATAATACCGGCTTACCACTTTGCGATACTTTATTAAGTACCATGTCGTCATCGGCATTCCAGTGGGTGCCTTCAACTACAAATATAATAAGCTCTACATCACCAATTGAACTTGATGCTGCGCGGTTCATTAAGCGGTTAATAGCACGTTTTTCTTCAACGTGTAGGCCTGGTGTATCAACGTAAACAGCTTGATGCTTACCTTCGGTATGAATACCCATAATACGGTGGCGTGTGGTTTGTGGCTTACGTGAGGTAATACTAACCTTTTGCTCAATAATTTTATTAAGTAAAGTAGATTTACCTACGTTAGGGCGCCCTACTATTGCGATCATGCCGCAAAACGTATCTATATCGCCATCGTGTGGTTGTATTAAGGTATCAAGGTTCATTTTTGAGTATCTTCAATGCTTTTTCAGCAGCTTTTTGTTCGGCTTTACGACGCGAGCTACCAACAGAAATAATGCTATCCATGCCATCAACAATACATTCAACCGTGAATGTTTGATTGTGTGCCTGGCCTTTTGTATCAACAACTGTATAGCCCGGTAACGATAGTTTACGAGCTTGCAAATGCTCTTGCAGCAGGGTCTTAGGATCTTTTTGATTAAGCCCTGGTGAAATAGCATTTAAACGCTCTTCATACCAAGATAAAATTAATTCGCCACAGCGTTCAATATCCGAATCTAAAAACACAGCGCCAATAATCGCCTCTACGGCATCGGCAAGTGTTGACTCGCGACGAAAGCCGCCACTTTTTAGCTCGCCTGGACCTAAGCGTAAATAATCCCCTAAGCCAAACTCTAAGCCAAATTCAGCCAATGTTTGACCACGCACTAAGGTAGAGCGCATACGGCTTAAATCGCCTTCACGCGCTTTAGGAAACTTAGCATACAGCGCATTTGCAATCACAAAGCTTAAAATTGAATCGCCTAAAAATTCTAGTCGCTCGTTATGCTGACCTTTATGACTACGATGCGTCATTGCTTGCTCAAGCAAGCCTTGATCTGCAAATATGTAGTCTATTGTTTTGTATAGTTCTGTTACATTTTTTTTCATTGCTATTGAATATTACCTAGGCGTTCAAAACGAACACCAGTTGGAACCCATCCTGGTAAAATGTCATCTGGGCCATTATCAAATTCAAAACTCATCCATATAAAGACAGCTTTACCCACCAAGTTTTCTTTTGGCACAAAACCCCAAAAGCGACTATCTTGGCTGTTATCGCGATTATCACCCATCATAAAATAATGATCAGCAGGAACAACCCATTCATCGGTAGGTGTACCTGGTTGCTGATAATAACGCCCTTTACGTTCAGGCGCCTGAGGGTTAATTAAAATATCATGGCTTAACGTAGTTAAGTTTTCATTTAAACGCGCTAATGCCATTGAGCCTTGCTTAAATTCGTCATCATTAATTAATTTAAAATCAATTTTATTAAATTCATTACAAAGCAGCTCACCCTGCTGGGTTTCACCAGCTTTACAATTAGGTTGAATATATAAACGCTTATCACGATAAACAATTTTATCGCCAGGCAAGCCTATTGTGCGTTTAATAAAATCGACCTTTTCGTCTAGCGGGTATTTAAAAACAATAATATCACCACGCTCAGGCTCACCTACATCAACTAATTGGCTGCGCCATACTGGGTCTTTAATTCCGTACGAATACTTTTGCACTAAAATAAAATCTCCTACTAATAAAGTAGGCATCATTGAACCTGAAGGTATTTGAAACGGTTCAAACATAAACGATCTAAATATAGTGATAGCAGCAATCATCGGAAAAATCGACTTTGCTGTTTCAGTAAGCATAGGCTCTGGTGCAATTAATGCGGCAGTTTCTTCATCTAATTTACCACCAGCAGAAGCCTCTGCCATAGCCAAATGCGCATTTCGTTTCGGCGCAAACATTAAGTGGTCTATTAACCATATTAGACCTGAGCCTAAGGTTAATAGCACCAATAAAACTGAAAAATAGCCAGCCATTTATAATCCTTTGTTTTTATTTACCAACTTTTAAAATAGCTAAAAACGCTTCTTGAGGCACTTCAACGTTACCTACTTGCTTCATGCGTTTTTTACCATCTTTTTGCTTTTTAAGTAGCTTTTTCTTACGACTCACGTCACCGCCGTAACACTTAGCAATTACGTTTTTACGCATCTGTTTTATCGTAGTACGGGCAATAACATGTCCGCCAATAGCTGCTTGAATCGCAATATCAAACATTTGACGTGGAATTAGCTCTTTTAGTGCATCGGCTAATTGGCGACCACGTGATTGCGCACTATCGCGATGAGCAATGATCGCCAGCGCGTCGACGCGCTCTGAGTTGATTAAAATATCAACACGTACCATATCTGATGTTTGGAAATGCTTAAAGTTGTAATCAAGCGATGCAAAGCCACGACTGGTTGATTTTAACTTATCAAAAAAGTCCATAACTACTTCTGCCATAGGCAGTTCGTAAGTTACCGCAACTTGCTTACCATGATATGACATTTTAGTTTGCATGCCACGCTTATCAACACACAAGGTAATAACACTACCTAAGTATTCTTGCGGCACTAAAATATTGGCTTCTACAATCGGTTCACGAATTTCTAAAATATCGTTTACCGCAGGTAAATCAGATGGGTTATCAATTTGGAAAGTCCCGTCTTTTTTAGTCACTACTTCATAAATTACGGTTGGTGCTGTGGTAATTAAATCAATATCGTATTCACGTTCTAAACGCTCTTGAATAATTTCCATGTGTAGCATGCCTAAAAAGCCACAACGAAAACCAAAACCAAGTGCTGTTGAGTTCTCTGGTTCGAAAAATAACGACGCATCGTTTAAGCTTAATTTATTAAGCGCATCACGAAACGATTCATATTCATCAGAAGCAATTGGGAACATACCTGCATACACTTGTGGTTTTATTTTTTGAAAACCAGGTAAACGCAATGGTGCCGCATTTTTTTGATGAGTAATAGTATCGCCAACAGGTGCACCATGTATTTCTTTAATACCAGCAATTACAAAGCCTACTTCACCGGTTCTTAAAATACCTGTGTTAGTTTGCTTTGGTGTAAATACACCTACCTGATCGGCTGTGTGTACGTGATCGTTCGACATGATTTTAATTTTGTCGCCCGCGCGCAGTTCACCGTGCTTAATGCGCACTAATGATACAACACCTTGGTATGGGTCAAACCATGAGTCAATTATAAGTGCTTGAAGAGGAGCATCTTTATCGCCAACCGGTGGCGGTACATCTTTAACTATCATTTCAAGTACTTCGGCAATACCAACGCCAGTTTTAGCGCTACATTGCACAGCATCTAGGGCATCAATACCAATAATATCTTCAATTTCTTCAGCCACACGAAGCGGATCGGCTTGTGGTAAATCTATTTTATTAAGTACAGGAATAACTTCTAAGTTCATTTCAATGGCAGTGTAACAATTTGCCAGTGTTTGTGCTTCAACACCTTGACCAGCATCTACAACGAGTAACGCACCTTCACATGCTGCTAATGAGCGTGATACTTCATAAGTAAAATCAACATGCCCTGGGGTGTCGATAAAGTTAAGCTGGTAGATCTCGCCGTCATTGGCTTTATAATTCAAGGTTACACTTTGCGCTTTAATGGTAATACCACGTTCGCGCTCAATATCCATTGAATCCAAAACCTGTTTTTGCATTTCACGGTCGGTTAAACCACCACAAACTTGGATCAAACGATCTGAAAGGGTCGATTTACCATGGTCAATGTGGGCGATGATCGAAAAATTACGGATATGCTTCATAAAATGGATTCTAAACTCTATTTTAATGGACTAAGTAGATATACCTAAACAACTTGAAAATATTTGTTTTTATATTTTCAAGTTGTTGTGGCGTAAGCGGGCAATTTTACATTTAATTGGCATCAATCACCATCTATTTGAGTTAAAGGAAGGCTAATTGGATGAATTTTTATCACTTTGATATCATGCCTGAATGATTTAACCCACATTTTAGCCATTAAAAAGCCAATACCGCCACCCAAAGCAGCAGCTAAAATTTGCCATCCTTCGGTAACTAACAGTAATTCAGCGGCAACTAGCGCAAAGCCTAGGCTTAAAAATAGCGGCAACATATATACAGTAAAGGCGTGTTTAACAACGTGGCTGTCATCAAGCGACAAGGTTATTTTTTGTCCCACCACTACGGGCGTGTCAAATTTATAGGGAAAGGTTTTTTTAGCACTGCCAAATAACTTACTAAACACCTGCGATCCACAACGACCATTACAGCCTTCGCATGCTTGTTTTTGTTGTGCCTCTAAATGTGCAATGTGGCCACTAAGGGCCACAACTTTTAAGGTTTGTTCTATCATAACAACTCTTTATAAATCGTTTATAATGCGCGGGTCACCGACTCTGCAATTTTTTTGGCCGTTAAACTAGGAATATTACCCACCACCGAAACATCAAAATTACCGCCGTTGTGCACATAAACTGTGGTTGCCCCAGAGGTGAGTGAGCCACTTAAGCGCTTACCCGGCAAAGGTCTTTGTATAAATACCGACACTTCTACAAAGCCATCTGAAAATAAATAGTAGTCGGTTAATTCATTATTTAAATCTAATTTATGGCGGTCTGATTTTAATAATTCAAAGCCTGCTGGCAACCAGTCTATTTTCCACGTTTTTGCCGTATCACTGACCAATGTTTCGAGTGATTTATTTGGTAACGGGGTTGGAAAGTTGCGATTAAGTATTTCCAGCAACATACTAGCAGGCTGCTCTGTAACACTTATGTGGGTAAGTTGCAGTTGCTCTAAAGCTTCGCCTTGATGATTAACATAGGCTGCTTTTAGTAATAAAGACGATTCCATATCAAGCCAAATCCAGTAGTTATATTTGTCTTCATCTTTAGATTCTATACGTACTAACTGAGCTGCTCGTCCTGATATACGCCCTTTTCCACCAAGTACAAAGTCATAATGGCCACTTAAACGCTCAACGTTTTTAAACAGTACTTCAGGAATTGGCCCTGCAATTGAATCAGTTGTAAGTGAATAAGGCTCTGATTGCGGCTCAAAATAAGTAACTTGGTTGTCAACGCGTACCATTTCTAGGCCCGCGCCATTGAGTAAACTTAAGTGTTCTATCTCAATGTCATCTTGTTTTGCATGTAACCAACGGTAGGGTTCCATGGTTTTACCTTTAACAACCACAAACGAGGCGTCAAAGTTACGGGTATGAACGGCATTAGCCATTTTAAGCAGTAAATCTTTGGCAGGATTGGTGTCGCTGGCAAAGGTATTAAAGCTGATTGCCAGCGACAGAATAAAAGTAATTACTTTCATTTAATTAGTTGTTTTCCTCTGGTTTTTTTGCATCCGTTTGCGCAGCCTCTAATGAATGTGCAACACGAGCTTGGCGTTGATGCTCTAAAACAAGTGCGCCAATACGTTGCTGCTGCAATTCACGCAAACCATTTTCTGCGTTTTTAAGCGCGGGCTCCGATGAATAACTCACTGGTGATGCAGTACCTGTAAAAGGTGTTGTTTGCAGCAATGGAATTTCGCTTTGTTGCGCGCCATCGCCCTGTGGCAACATATTTACGCCTACAATAGCAAACATAGCAACACTTGCTGCAATCGCAAGTTGTGCCACTGGCTTGCGCCAATTAAATGCCACAACTTTATTGTCGTTTATAGTATCACTTTGCGGCGCAGATTGCGCTTTAGACTGACTGAAATCTGCATATACTGGTTCGCTTTCGAGTGCTAACGCAACACGCTTGCTAATATCAATATGAATATCGCTGTGATCTTTTTGAGCTCGCATTGCATCACCAATTAACGCATAACGGCCAAAGGTAGCAACGTCTTGCTCTGCAATTTTTGCATCTGCTAGTTGTTGCTCGCCGTCAAGTAATGCAGATAACGATTCGTCATCTAACCTGTTAACGTGTGCTTTTATCATACTAAGACTCGCCTATTAATGGGTTTAATTTGTTATCAATTGCTTCACGGGCACGAAATATACGCGAACGTACCGTCCCGACTGGGCAATCCATTACCACAGCTATTTCTTCATAGCTCATCCCTTCAATTTCTCTGAGGGTGATTGCGGTTTTAAGATCTTCAGGCAAACTATCAATCGTATTAAAAATAACAGCGCGTACTTCTTCGCTCAGCAGTAAATTTTCAGGAGATGCGTTAGAACGCATTGAGTCCGCGCAGTCATAAAATTCGGCATCTTGTGCGTCTATATCACTTGCTGGCGGTTTACGCCCCTGAGCTACTAAATAATTTTTAGCACAATTTACTGCAATACGGTACAACCAAGTATAAAAGGCACTATCGCCCCTAAAGTTAGGAAGCGCACGATAAGCTTTTATAAACGCTTCTTGTGCTACATCTGCAATATCACCCTGATTTGACACATAACGTGAGATCAAACCGGCAATTTTGTTTTGATACTTCTTTACTAATAGGTTGAAGGCGTTTTTATCTCCTTGCTGAACCCTTTTTACTAGCGCTAAATCTTGATCCTGCTCGCTCATTCGAGCCGGTACTCCTGTGTCTAATTTTTGCTTATCATTCATAGTGTCGCCATTGTTCACAGATACTCTGACTCTTACATGAATAAAAAGTTCTGCTTTATATTGTTTTTTTATTAAATAGTCGTAAATAACCGTAGTTAGAGCCAAAATTACTACTTGGTATGATGGCAAATATGATACAACTACCACTATTGAAAACAAACATTGCTCTATATGGGCATTGTAACCGCAAAGTACCTCTGACATGAACCAAAATAAACATCACATTGCAGATGTCGCTATTATCGGTAGCGGCGCAGCGGGCTTATCACTTGCCTTATCTTTAGCTAACTATTGTAACGTTACCGTAATCAGTAAGGGAGCACTCACTGAAGGTTCCACACTCTATGCCCAAGGTGGTATAGCCGCGGTATTTGATAAGAAACATGACAGTATAGAGTCACATGTGCAAGACACGCTCGATGCGGGCGGTGGCTTATGCGACAAAGAAGCAGTGCACTATACCGCTAGTAATGCCCACGATTGTTTGCAATGGTTAATTAATCAAGGCGTACCGTTTGATATAGAGCTGGATAGCCATGGTAAAGAGCGTTTTCATTTAACGCGTGAAGGCGGCCACAGCCACCGACGCATTTTACACGCCGCCGACGCTACTGGTAAAGCCGTACAAACTACATTAATCAGCCAAGTTCAAGCCCACAAAAACATCACCCTGTTAGAGCATTACAACGCCATTGATTTAATTACAGATAAAAGCGGCAATAAAGCTAGCTCGCATATAAATGGCATGTATGTATGGAATAAAAACGCCAAAAAAGTAGAAACAATTGCGGCTAAATTTGTTGCTTTAGCTACAGGTGGTGCTAGTAAAGTGTATTTGTATACTTCAAACCCTGATGTTTCCAGTGGTGATGGTATTGCTATGGCATGGCGTGCGGGTTGTAGAGTGGCGAACATGGAATTTAACCAGTTTCATCCAACCAGTTTGTACCACCCTGAATTACAAAACTTTTTAATTACCGAAGCAATGCGTGGTGAAGGCGCTTATTTAAGACGCCCCGACGGCAGCCGATTTATGCACGAGTTTGATGAGCGTGAAGAGCTTGCTCCTCGCGATATTGTTGCTCGCGCTATCGACTTTGAAATGAAACGTTTGGGTGCCAATTGCGTATTTTTAGACATTAGTCACAAAGATAAAAATTTTATTATTGAGCACTTCCCCACTATATATGCAAAGTGTCTAAGTGTCGGGCTCGATATTACCAAAGATCCTATTCCTGTTGTACCTGCAGCGCATTATACCTGTGGTGGAGTAATGACTGACTTTAATGGTAAAACCGATTTAGATAACTTATATGCAGTAGGTGAAGTTGCTTATACCGGCTTACATGGTGCTAATCGTATGGCGAGTAACTCATTACTAGAGTGTATTGTGTTTGCCCATGCGGCTGCAAAAGACATTTTAAGCAAAATTGAACATGCACCAGAGCCCATTAACCTGCCGCACTGGGATGAAAGCCGCGTAGCTAATTCAGATGAAGAAATAGTGATTACTCACAACTGGCATGAACTAAGGTTGTTTATGTGGGACTACGTGGGTATTGTGCGCTCAACCAAACGCTTAGAGCGTGCACTACATAGAGTTGAGTTGTTACAGCAGGAAATACATGACTATTACGCTAACTTTAGAGTTAGTAATAACTTGTTAGAGCTGCGTAATTTGGTACAAGTTGCCGAACTAATTATTCGCAGTGCACTTGAGCGTAAAGAAAGCCGTGGCCTGCACTACACTATTGATTACCCAGAGCAAAACGCTAATCCAACACCTACTATTTTAACTCCACAGCGTTAATTGCATTAAGTGTAGCGCGTTTTAGGCGCGCATAGCTTTGTACATCAACACTATTGGCTGTAATAATCAGCCAATAGTTGTTATTAAAACCCTTAATATAAAGCCAAACACTATTGCCAATTAAGCGGCTTTTAGCACTTATTTCGCCTTGAATTAACCGTGTGTTATTTTCAAACCTAAACTGCTTTGGGGCTAAAATAATAACGCCTTCGAGTGGCTGTACAGCCTGCATTTTTAGCCATACAAGTATGGCCGCTACAAAGTTAACAACTATGCAAAAAATTATTGCCTCAAGTGAACTTAAAAATAAGCACAGCAATAATGTTAAAACACAAAAAAAGACCACAATAGGTTTATGGTCTGTTTTGTTTGCTGTAACTGTAAACCTATACACGAACTCGGTCTAAAATAAGTTGCACCATGCTGTTGAGCTGCTCATCTTTACATTCTTTATGGCCCATAAACCAAGCAAATAAGTCAGGATCTTCTTCGGTAAGTAAACGCTGAAAAATAGCTTGCTGTTCAACGCTAAGTGAATCAAAAGCATCCTCTACAAAGGGCATAAACAATACATCTAGCTCTAGCATGCCACGGCGACAAGCCCAACGGATACGTGCTTTACTATGAATTTCAGTCATTTTAAACCTCATATTTAATTGACCTGAGTTTAACAAATACCAATTAATTTAGCAGCTCTTAATCACTTATTAAAATAATAAAAACCCGTACAGAGTTAGCTGCTGTACCCAAGGTTGTATCTACGTTATTATGTTACCTCATTAAATAGTCAAAGAAGGTGTTTATGTCGATTGTTCATGCGTGTGCTTTATCTCATCAGCTTATTAGCTTCTCTGGCGCAGATAAATTATCTTATCTTCACGGACAAATCACTCAGGATATCAACAAGCTAACCAACAATAATTATCTTTGGGCCGGGCACTGTAGCGCCAAAGGTAAGTTATGGGGCGTGTTTAAATTATTTTCTCATCAAGATCATTACTATTTAATTGGCTCTAAGGCTGAAGTAGAGTGCTCTTTAGCCGAGTTAAAAAAATATGCGGTATTTGCTAAAGTAGACATTAACGTAGCACCACAGCGATTAATTGGCTTAATTAGCGACGACTTTACTGAGTTACTCACACAACTTAATATCGAATTTGCGGCGCAAGACACTGCATGCGATTTTAGCCATGGTAAAGCTCTTAAGCTTACCGGCAATCGACTTTTACTAATGGTAGATGAGCAATTTAACTTGCCTGATAACGTAGTAACGCTTGAAAACGATATGCTATGGCAACAAGCTGCTATTTTAGCCGGCGAGCCACAGCTTAATGAGCAAGCGATTGGTGAATACGTGCCGCAAATGGTTAACTTGCAAGCAATAGGTGGCATTAGCTTTAAAAAAGGCTGTTACGCAGGGCAAGAAACCGTAGCGCGAATGAAATACTTAGGTAAAAATAAGCGTGCTATGTATATCGTTTCAGGGCAAAGCGATGGGTTACTTACTGAGTTGGATCTAGAAAGACAACTAGGCGAAAACTGGCGCCGCGCTGGTAAACTTATCAGCCAGAGCTTTAATGAACAAAGTAAAACACTTACTGGCCTTGTAGTGTTGCCAAACGATACTGATGTTACTCAGGTACTTCGTGCAAAACACACTCCTTCGGTAGAGCTAAACATTCTTCCTCTACCCTACTCTCTTGAAGATGAATAAATAGGACTGACTATGATCGTTGCAGCAAACAAAGTGGTAAAAATGCATTATTCGGTATTAGATAATGACGGCAATACCATTGATAACTCGTTCGATGGCGAACCACTAATTTTTATTATTGGCACCGGCTATCTAATTTCAGGCCTAGAAAATGCTCTGCAAGGCAAACAAGCTGGCGACACGTTAAGCGTAAAAGTTGAACCTGATGAAGGTTACGGCGAACGTAGTGACAACTTAATGCAAGCTGTGCCTAAAGAAATGTTTGAAGGCATGGAAATTGAAGTGGGTATGCAGTTTCGTGCATCAACCGATGATGGCGATCAATCAGTCATGATCATCGACATTCAAGACGAAGAAGTTATTGTAGATGGTAATAACCCACTGGCTGGTATTACGCTTAACTTTAATGTAGAAATTTTAGAAGTACGCGATGCAACCGAAGAAGAACTAAGCCATGGTCATGTACATGGTGAAGGCGGTTGTGGTCACGACCACTAAAATGCCCTAAGCAAATAAAAAAGCGCCTAAGGCGCTTTTTTTGTTACTAAACTCAATTTAATTACATTTAAACCGCAGCAGGTTTAACATCATCGGTAGCTGCTTTAAGTGTTTCTGCAGGTGCTATTTTACCTTCAAGCGCTGTGAGTAAGCCTTGCTGATCATTAGTACCCACTCTGTATAAAGTGCCATCTTTAAGGGTAAGTTGAATAGCACTAAAACCAGACACTGTATATATCCAGCCATCGTGGGTAATACGAATACCAATACCATGACGATACGAGTTTTGCACCGCTTTAGCTTCTGCAATATCTGCAAGTGCAATACTTTGCCCAGCAACACCAGGACCAAATGCCCAACTAATATGAGTGTCATTTACTTTTACGGTTAAGCCATGAAACAAAAAACCCACCAGCACTAAAATACCGGCAAACACCATAAGTGGGCCATCAGCCCCAATTAAATTCCAAGCAAGGGCTACAAAGCCACCAATCCAGGCTAATACAAAAAATATAAATAGCGCATACTGCTTATGCTGATACATAACACTCTCAAAATTAAATAACGATACGATTAAAAATAAAACAACTTAAAAGCTATAAACTAATGTTGCGCTGAGCTCTGAGTCAAACTTGAGCTTATTTTCTTCAGGTTTGGAATTATAACGATACATATAAGCAAACTTAAGTGATACCCCACCAATTACTTGGCTGATCAAGGCTGTTTCTGATTTTAATCGTGAATTAAGCCCCGACAAAGACTGCTCTATACTTACATCTTGGTTAAAGCGCGTTCGCTCAGAAACCAACCGCTCCCATTGCATAGCAAAGCGCACTAAATAACCTACTTTGTTTTTATCATCTTCGCTAACATCAGACTGCTCCTCAGCCACAGAGCGATACAAACCAGGTCCTATATCAATATCAACTTTATTTTTAACGCCTTGGTAAACGCGCGCACCATAACCTGTTGCTACAGTACTTTTAAACGCTAGACCGCTAAATTTATCTTCTTCGTAATCGCCATAAATAAAAAATGAGGAATTCTTAACGCCTACTTTGTAGTTACCTTGCGCTGATATAAACACCCGGTTAGCGGTCACATCAGACTTTCCGGTGTCATCGTTATGATCGCGTTTGTATAAGGAATCTATTTTAAATTGATTACGCCAGCTTTCAAAATCTTGATAAAGGTTACCTTTGAGTTTAAAACTGGTCGAATTAGTATTGCCTTTACTTAATATAAAACCAAATTCGGTGTCGCCGTAAAGCATTTCGCCTTTATGTAAATCATGAATTTCTTCATCCGAGAGTTGTCCGTATTCATGAAAATCTTCAAAAGGATCGACAGCCCAACTTGGGCGGCAAACCATTAAAAAAATTAAGAATAAAAACTTACGCAAAACACTCTCTCTTGTAGGTGATCATAAAACAACTTTAACTAAAACTGAGTTACTCAGTCTCTTTCCATAAAATGTGACAAAAAGGCGCGTCTTTATCACGGCTAATTAAAATTTTAGCGAATAATACATCGTCATTTTCAAATTCTAAGCCTACTAACACCTGCAAAAAATGATCAGCTTCAACTTCTAGAGCAACAAAATCCTGCCATTGCTCATCGGGCTCGCCCTCTTCAATAAAACCAAGTTCTTCTCTGTATTGATTAAAAGTTTCAACGTCTTGCTCATTCAGGTTGCTTGGTGCCAACTCTAAAAAAATATCGTACGCTTGATGAGTTGCTTCTTCTTCTGTGTATAAACGCGGGCCTGACATGAGTAGTTAACCTTTGAGCTTTTAAAGTATGATCATAATACCAAAAGTTATCGTTGTTTTGAGAAAAAAACGCTGAAAAAACTGACTTTCTTCAGTCTCTTAATTGTTATAAGTAAAATCAATCAATTGAGACCTGCCGCTGAGTAATAAATTCATTTTATTTTAGGGTCTGTTGACCTTTGCGGATTAAAATTTGTTCAAACTAGGGGCGATTTAATCACGGCGCGAGGTTTGTAACCTAGTGGGCTAAGTAAAAACCGAGCAAAGCTTCCGCGTCCTGCTCACGCCCCTTACCTACATCCATGTAGGCAACAAAGAGTCAATCGCCCCTAGGCAGAACCCTTCGGGCAGCGCATGTTTGGCATTGATGCTACGTTATCGCCTATTTATGGGGAATAACCACACCACATAGGCTCTGCCTTGCCTAAATACCAAACACACTGCTGCAAATTTAACCTTGAAAGATAAACAGCCCCTAATCAACCACGCTCACTTTACTTAACTTAAATAACATCATAAGCTCAGGCAACAGGTCAGAGGAGTGCAAAATGATAAAGTTAGAAAAACAACAAGGCATTGCAATTGTCACACTAAACAGAGCTCAAAAACAAAATGCTTTAAGCTTTGCTATGTTTGTTGAGCTTAATAAAATAATAAAAAAGCTTAAAAAAGATCGTAGCATCCGCGCCGTAGTTTTAAAAGGCGATGGCGATCACTTTTGCGCGGGGTTAGATATAGCCGCAGTTATGGCGTCGCCGCTTAATATTATTAAATTATTATTTAAATGGTTACCTGGCAATAAAAATTTAGCCCAGCGGGTAGTATTGGGTTGGCAATCGCTTAGCGTGCCGGTTATTGCACAAATTAATGGCAACTGCCTTGGCGGTGGATTGCAAATAGCACTCGGCGCTGACTATAGAATAGTGCACCACGATGCCCAATTTGCCATTATGGAAGCGCGTTGGGGATTATGCCCAGATATGGGGGCTAATGTTGTAATGAGCGGTTTAGTAAAACGCGACCAAGCACTATGGCTTGCCAGCCATGCTGATCCTATAAGTGCACTACAAGCAAAAGAGCTTGGCTTGGTCACTCAAGTAACTGATGACACCGAGGCCGCCACACAAAAAATGTTGGAAATACTATTAGCCCGCTCCCCCGACACTCTGGCGGCAATTAAGCGCGTTACCCAGCAAAGCTATAAAACTCAGCAACGCAACATACTCGCCAAAGAAACCTTTAGCCAAATTAGATTATTACTTAGCCCAAATACCAAAAAGGCAATTGCTAAAGCAAAGGGTAAAACCGATATTCATTATGCCAACCCTAAACGCTGGTAAGATGATGCATGCATAAATAACAGGGATTTGTTAAAGTTAAATTCCTGACTTTCCAATGAGCTCTCTAATGAAATATGTGTTAAGTAGCGCAATTATTTTACTCTGCTTAGCGGCGGCTAAATTCATTATGCACAGTATTGGCGGCAGTTTTCCTGCGCCTTTACTAGCAATGGTTATTTTATTGCTGCTACTGTTAACTGGCATAGTAAAAGAGCATCAATTAAAGCCCTGCGCTTCACCTATTTTAAATATTATGCCCATCTTTTTTATTCCTGCGGGGGTTGGCTTTATTGAGCACCTTGGCTTAATAAAGTCGCATTGGCCTTTTTTAGTTGCCATTGTATTGCTAATCCCTATTAGTACCTTATTGTTAGTGAGTAGTGTTATTGCCTACTTTAAAGGACGCGTAAATAATGACTGAGCAACTAAAATCGCTAACAACACAACTAACTCCAGATTTATGGTGGCTTAGCGTACCGTTTATTATTGCGCTGTTTTTATTATTAAGGCTACTTAACCAGCGGGTTAAGCATGTTATTTTAAAATCACTTACTAACCCTGTATTTTTAAGTATAGCTATTATTGCTTTACTCTTGGTTAATTTAAACTTGCCTTACACTAAATTTGCTAGCCACAGCCAATTACTAAGTTGGCTGTTAGAGCCCGCTATTGTGGCACTAGCATTACCTTTATATCAGCAGTTTGTTCATGTACGTAAAAACTTACTCTTAATTGTAACCACTTGTAGTTTAGGGATTATTAACGCCACTGTAGTGGCTTTTTTACTCAGCATGATATTTGCTGTACCCACACAACTTAGCGCCTCAGTTGCAGCATTGAGTGTAACAACTCCTATAACGCTAACTGTAACCGAGTCATTAGGCGGTATTGACTCGCTCGCTGCTGCCTTGGTTATTTTTATTGGTTTATTGGGTGCTTTATTTGGCTTTGTACTTTTTAAACTAATTAAAATTTATAACCATGAAGCGCAAGGCGTTGCCATGGGTACTGCCTGTCACGCTATTGGCACCGCAGCAGCATTGGTTGAGCATCCTAAAATAGGTGCATTTTCATCGGTTGCCATGGCATTAAGTGCGCTTTTAACGGCTGTAATAGTACCGTTTTTATATCCAATCTTAGTCAACACTTTGCTATAGTTAGCAAAAATATTTAACAGCCATCTTAAGAGCATATATGATCAGCCCAGAAATAGAACAGTTTGAAAAATACTACGCCATGCTTACCGAGTATTTAGTTACCTATAGCATGCAAATTGTAGGTGCTATTTTCATACTCTTAATTGGCTTATGGGTTGCGCAAAAGCTTGCCAACGTAGTGGCTAATTTAATGGCTCGCCATAATATTGACGTCACGTTAACTAACTTTGTGAGTAACCTAGTTAAAGTGTTGCTCATAATAATTGTCATTATTATTGCGCTGGGCAAAATAGGCATTAGTGTTACCCCTTTCGTGGCCGCTATTGGTGCTGCGTCGCTTGGTGCGGGTTTGGCAATGCAAGGTATGTTGTCTAATTATGGTGCTGGCCTTGCTATTATTGCCACTCGCCCTTTTGTGGTTGGCGACACTATAGAGGTTAAAAATGTCAGCGGGCAAGTTAAAGTAATAGAGCTGGGGCATACAGTACTTATTGACGAAGAAAAGGTAGAAATAACCATACCCAATAAGCATATCCTCGGTGAAATACTCCATAACTCGTTTAAGTTTTCATTGGTAAAAGGCGAAATAACCATTGCTTACAGCGCGTGCTCAAATACCGCAGTTAAACTAATTGAAGATGTTGTGAATGGCCATGAGCTTGTGGCTAAAGTGCCCAATGCACAAATTGGTATAGAACGCTTTGCCGACAATGGCGTAACTATTAGCTACCGCTACTGGGTACCAACCACTAAAATAATCGAAACCAAGTTGGCTATTAATGGTGGGGTTTATAGCGCTATGAATAAAGCGAATATTGAAATACCTTTACCGCAGCGCATTGTTAGTATTATTAAAAGTGATTAATTTATAAACCTAAACCGTTTAAAGCGGTTTAGGTTTATCTATACTGGGGTTTAATTCAAGTTTAGGCGCACTCATACCTTTTAGTAATCGGCCAAAAATATCAGCCCCAGTAATAATGCGTTTTTCATCGCCCCATACCAGTACTACATCGTGCTCAATTGCCCCATCGAATGACTTGTCTAATGAATGACTGGCGCGAATTTTTAAAATAACGTCACTTAAGCGCATACTTTCATCGATCACTATTATTGGTCTGTGGCAAAAGTGGTACGGATCAAATGTGTCTGGCTCAAACAAAGCTGCGCGTAAAAATCCATCCGCATCAACCACTAACAAAGGATCACCGGCCTGATTAGTAATAATTACCCAGTTGTAACCAGACTTGTGCAGTTTGCGTAAAAATTCATTATCGGCACTGAGTATTAGTTCAGGAAATATTGGTAAATCAAGCTTGGTTGGTAACGCTATGATTGAGTCGGGATCTATCACTTCGCCTTCTTGAGTAACACTTATTTCATCTAAACTAAAAAAGTTAAGTGCACCAATACCTTCTACGTGCTGTACATCAGCCTCTTCAGCTTCTATGTGCTTACGAATAATACCTCTGAGCTCACTCTCTGCAAAGTAGGTAATACCTTCTTTGCCTAACCAAGCATCGAGTATTAGCCCTGTAGGCTTAGCAACGACATAAAACAGTAATTGATAAAACTTAATTAACGGCGACAACATGCTGGCCATTTTTAACGCATTACGTGAAAAATACGCCTGTGGTGTTATTTCGCCAATAATAGTAATAGCAATAGTTGAGAATAAAAAAGAACTTGCACCCATTAATACCGAGTCAGAAAGTAACGTCAGCAGTACGTTAATACCTACGTTACCCCACAAAATAGTCGAGAGTAAAAAGTTTGAATCGTTACGCAGTGCCATTACTTTTATCGCAGCGGCGTTACCTTTACTGCTTTCCATTTCGAGTTGTAATCTACTTAGCGAAAAAAACGCCAAGTTTAAACCCGAAAATATTGCTGACTGCGAAATACACAGTGCAATAGCACACCAAATCATGACATCAAAAGTCATTGTTTTTCCTATTTATTTACGCGTTCCTTGCGATACAAGGCACTATAACAGTAGCAAACTACCTAAACCTAAAAAGGTAACAAAACCAACTATATCGGTTACTGTAGTTAAAATAACTGAGCCCGAAAGCGCAGGATCTATTTTCATTTTATCTAAAATAGAAGGGATCACTACACCGGCTAACGATGCTGCAACTAAGTTAAGCAAAATAGCCACGGTAATAGTAATACTTAGCATAACGTCGTTAAACCACAAAAAGGTCAATGCGCCAATAACAAAAGCCCATACAAAACCATTTACCGCGCCCACTCTTAGCTCTTTTTTAAGTAGCGCTGCGCGGTTAGAGTCGGTTACCTGGCCAAGTGCCAAGCCACGTACAATAACGGTGAGCGTTTGACTCCCGGCAATTCCGCCCATAGAGGCCACTATTGGCATTAATACCGCTAAAGCCACTACTTGCTCTATAGTTGCACCAAACAGGCCAATAAACCACGAGGCTAAAAATGCAGTCGCCAAATTTATACCTAACCAAATACCCCGGTTTTTAGCACTTTTTCGCACACTCGCAAATAAATCTTCGTCTTCACGCAGACCACCCGCTTTAGCGGCAGCCTCGTCGGTTATTTCTTGGCGTAACTCATACGCTGAAGCAATGGTTAAGCGGCCCAGTAATTTGTTATCAACATTAACAACCGGCATTGCCATTTTTTCGCTATGAATAACCACTTCCGCAGCTTCGTATAAATCATCATCTGCATGCAGCGATACATAGTCATGGTTTGCTAAAGTAATTAAACTGTCGTTGTCATTGGCTTTTATTAAATCATTAATTGCCACTTCACCAATTAAACTGCCCTTACGGCTTACTAAATAAATAACCTCTGTGAACTGCGGCAACCCTTTATGGAGTAACTTTTTAGCGCCTCCCGCAGTTAACTTTTCAGACACTTTTAAAAAGTCAAAACCTAACCAGTGACCTATTTGCTCAGAAGGGTATTGCTGCGCTAATTCATATTGCTTTGTTTGTGCTTCATCGAGTTGTTTTTTTGCATACTCAACAAATCGCTCAGGAATTACTTCTTCAAGCTCAAGCAGTTCTTCTACATTAACTTCGTCTAATAGTTTAAAACCGTCGCTATCATCTAAAGTTTGCAGTAACCATAAGGTGCTGTCATCGCTTAAATTAACAAATATTTCGTGTTGCGTGTCTTCATCTAACAACTGCCAAATTTCAAGGCGCAGCTCTTTAGGGATTGCTTCAAAAAGCAATGATAAATGCTCAGTTGATAATGTTAATTGTGCGTCTATTAATAACTTATTTTTGCGCTCTGTGGTGTCGCACTGTAATAAGTCATTTATGAGTTGGGGTAGTTTATCAACCGGATACTCAATCATCTTAAGCCTTAAAGTTTAGTAGGTTATATTAATAAATAGTCACTTATTAATATGTATTGCTATTAGTGTAACGTAGCGGGCATAAAATATTGAAAAAATATGCAAACTCATCCGCTTTTTTTCGCATTGTATGCGTAAAAATAACCAGCGGTTAATGTTTTTTTTTATTTTTTAAATTTAATTATACAAGCACAATCACGACTTACTTTTGATATGATTTCAGATGCTTAAGTGTAGGCAATTTCATACATCTTCATTAACTAACCTGAACTCTGGTTAAGAGATTTACTAACATATTGAATCATCGTTATATTTAATTTTATTTTCTCTAGCCAGAGGTTTTCAGTGAAAACAAGGCGAATTTACGCGTCAATAGCTGGCCTATTGCAAGTAAATTCAACGCAGTTAGCGCTGAAAATAGCTGCTTGAGATAAGTTTATTATCCGGAGCTCAGGTTAACTAGGAAGGATTTTTTGCAGCAGGCAAAATAAAAGCCGTAACTAAAAATTACGGCTTTATAAATGATTAAATTTAAAAATATGTCTTAAATTTTAAACTGCCCTACCAACTCGCCTAAGCTTTCACCACGACCAGCTAAATGTAAACTTACCGATGACGTTGTTTTACTTGACTCTGTTAGCTCATTTACAATTTCTTGAATAGCAAAAACATTACGGTTTATCTCTTCAGTTACACTACTTTGCTCTGTTGCAGCTGTTGCTATTTGGGTACTCATATCGTTTATAGTGGTAACCGATGTAGTAACCGCGCCTAAGCTTTCTGAAATAGCACGTGATGACTCAACTGAGCGATTACAGCTTTGCTGACTTGCTTGCATAGCGTTAACCGCCGCAGTAACTAAGTTATGCAGCTCACTAAGCATTTCGCTAATTTCTAACGTACTTACTTGTGTACGACTTGCTAAGCTTCTTACTTCATCAGCAACGACTGCAAAACCTCTGCCCTGCTCACCCGCACGAGCCGCTTCAATTGCTGCGTTAAGTGCCAGTAAATTTGTTTGCTCTGCAATACCACCAATAACGCTTAATACACTATTAATCTTTTTAGATTGCTCACTTAATGAATCAACCTGCTCTGCAGCTGTATTTATTTCGGCCATTAAGTTTGATACTTCACTTAAAGATATATCAACACATTCTTGCGCTCTTGCTACTTCTTGCGTTGCTGCCTGAGTTGACACCGCAACTTGGGTCGTATTTTGCGCCACTTCGTGAGAGGTTGCAGACATTTCAGTAATCGCGGTCGCGACTAAATCAGTTTCATGATTATGTTTTAATAACTTATCTTCAATCACCAAAGTTTGCGTATTTATATCTACTGATGCTGTTTTAACATCGTTAGTTACATCAACCACACTGGCTATAATATCGTGCAATTTACTCACGAATATATTAAACGACTCACCTAATTGGCCAATTTCGTCGTGGCTGTCAATTTCTAAACGTCTAGTTAAGTCGCCTTCACCTTTAGCTATGTCATCAAGGCTTTGCACCATTCTTTGTATTGGTTTAAGCATATGGTTGGCAGCAAATAAAGCACCCGCAATAGTTAATAACAAACAAAAGAACGCAATGATCAATAAGGTGGTTACTTTTTCGTTCATGCTTTTTTGCATAGATAGCTCAAAGCCTTCAAGCTCTGCTTCTATGTCGTCCATATAAGCGCCAGTGCCTAGCATCCAGTTGGTTCCAGGGATCATCGCTGCATAACCAATTTTTTCAACTAAGCCGTTGGTATTTGGTTTTTGAAAATGATAGGTAAATGCTCCGCCACCCTGGCGTGCTTGTGCAAGTAAGCCCACAATGATTTTTTTACCATTGGGGTCAGTCATGGCTATTTTGTTTTGCCCTTCTATCGCATCACCTAACATGGCATGAAAAACACTCACGCCATTAGTGTCATAAATAAAGAAATAGCCGTCTTCGCCAAAGGTTAGTTTTCTTAATGCATTTTTAGCATCTTGCTCAGTGCCATTTGCAAGCTGGTGCTGTACTACTTGACTACCAATTTCAATTTCAGTTTTTAATAGCGTTTGTTTATCTTTTAATAACTTACTTTTAAAAGTGTCAAAGCTGTGCTGCTGACTTTGCATTTCTAAATAGTACGAACTTGATAAAAAGCTGACCAATAATAATATTAGCGGCAAAATAGCTAGTAGTAACAATTTGCTTTTCAAGCTTAAATTACTCATTTCTTCTCCAAATAAACACATTGCAAGCTGTAAAAGCCCTACTCTTATTTTGTAACTTAGTCGCTGCAAAATTTATAATTTACTCTAGCCCCCCTTCATCACATAAACGGCTAAGTCTATTTAATTTAGGTAGGTACTTACTTAAAAGTATAACTAATGGCTAGTGATTATAGTCGTAGTTACTTTGGTTTAATACAAAAAGACGCCATTGTCATTAATAAACCTAAGCTGAATAGTAATAAAGTTGCAACTTACTCTAGTATAATTAATAGCTTTTAAAGTAAGTAAAACACCTAATACAGGTAAAATATTTAATTAATTGCCGCAACGATGAGCAAGCACAACATAAACAATTTAAATTTGTTTAGTTTTTTTGCTTTTTGTAACATATAATTCAAATATTAATACTAAACTCCTATAACAAATCAGGTATAATTATTTTAATTGCACCTTGGCTGTTTATTAATTAAAACAAAGAGTTAATGAAGTATTTATTTTTTATACTGCTATTTATCACCGCAAATGTAACTGCTAAACCTGAGACTAATAATAGTATCGCTTTTTATTACTCTGCACCTATGCCCTTAGCTGAAATGACTTTTTATTCGCGTGTAGTAGTGCAACCCGAGCTAATAACCAAGCACGAGCTGAACTGGCTCAAACAGCGTAACATTGCTGTTTATGCTTATTTAAGTGTTGGCGAGTCGTTTTCAAAAAGTGAGTCTTCACTTAGTGTTAATCCTAATTGGAATAGCCATATTAGCGACTTAACTGCAGCGCAGTGGCAACAGCATATACAAAATAGTGCGCTATCACTAAAGGCACACGGCTAGCGCATTTTAATCCCAGACTCTAGCAGGGTTGAGCGGTAATCATCGTCTAGCCCTGCCATTTTCTTTTT
>NZ_JAATTW010000059.1:0-19079 GCF_013414205.1 Pseudoalteromonas sp. MIP2626 | reverse complement strand
GCGGTAAGGCATCGCAGTATTTGCCTGTCACAACCGCCGCTAATGCCTCGGGACTGGCAATACTCCCCGGTATCGGTTGTTTAGGTTTAGGCGCGGTGATGATTTTACTGGTCAATTGTTCATGCTCGCAATGTCTGCAAGCATATTTAAATTGTTTGTGCTTAATGACGCTGACTTTCGCCGGAATAATTTTAACTTGTTCGCTGTCTTCACTACCACATTGATGTAGTTGCTCACCGCAACACTGACACGTTAACTCGGTTAAGGTGTGCTCAACCTCTTCTCGTTCAAAGTGCTCAGCCAGCGTGTGTTTGCCTTTCTTATGGTGTTTAGGCGGCTCAGTCGTTTTATGCTGCTCCGCTTCATTGAAGGTGCCCCGTGGGGCTTTTTCACTTTTTTTACCGTATTTTTGGGATTTACTTAACTTAAGCTCAGCAAGCAAGTGGTCAATCCGCGATTGCATTTCAACCTTATCTTCTTGTAAAGCATCAAGCTTAGCCTGCATAAGTGCAAGCTGATTTTGTAGTTCGGTGATGAGAATAGTGTCTGGCATTTTAATAGCATGACACATGGGAAAGATCGTTCAAGTAAAAAAAACGATCTGATTAATTTACATCACCGATAACCCCGATAAAGTCGGGTGCCGCGCGCACGCAGTGCGAATCATTAAATATATTATATTTTAAAAAATATCAGATCTAAAAGTAAAAAAGCCAATCTAACGCAAAATAAACACAGACATTAACTACATATACTCTCTTTATTTTGACTGGTTGATCCTGATTGTTTTACCTGCAATTACACAGTGTTTTAGCTATAAGTATTTGTTACTTAGTGTTAAGGTTTAAGCTATAAAAACGCATGTTTAAAGTCAGTAACCTTAATACTTTATAGCTGATAATATAGGAGCTAACTATGTCTAATTGGGTTGATGCAACAGTAAAAAAAATTACTTGGTGGACAGACTCGTTATTTAGCATAACGGTAAATGCCGACGTTGAGCCATTTAAAGCGGGGCAGTTTACTAAGTTATCTATAATGGATGGCGATAAGCGTATTGCACGGGCTTACTCCTACGTTAATGCCCCTGATGACCCCAATTTAGAGTTTTATTTAATCAACGTAGTTGACGGTTTACTCTCATCGTATTTAGCCAAGCTACAACCAGGCGATAATGTATTAATAGAGCGCCGTGCTACAGGCTTTTTTACCCTTGACGAAATACCCGCCAGCGAACAGTTATGGATGCTAAGTACAGGCACCGCTTTGGGGCCGTTTTTGTCCATGCTACAACAGAGCGAAGTATGGCAAAAGTATCAACATATAAACCTAGTGCATGGCGTGCGTTTAAATGACGATTTAAGCTATCAGGAGCTTATAAACACGTTACTTGAAGCTCATCCCAAACAGTTAAATTACATTCCTGTAGTGAGTCGTGAGCAAGCTGATGTAGGGTTACATGGCCGAATAACGGATATGATTGCGAATAAGCAATTATTTTCGCACGTTGGGCTAAATGCAACGCCCGAAAACGCACAGTTTATGATTTGTGGTAATCCGCAAATGGTGAAAGACACCACAGAGTTACTCATAAACCAAAATTACCAACGCAATCGGCGCAGAACCCCCGGCCACATAACGGTTGAGCAATATTGGTAGTTAGGTGTGTTTATTTTACCTGTTTAAACGTGTAGCCGGGTGTTTGGTTTTTAGGTAAATAAGTACCTATTTAGTGTGGATATTCCTTTAAATGGGTAATAACCATGCTAAATACCAAACATGCCCTAGTACTAAACAGATAATCACTACCCCAAAACCGCAAAATTTGCTATGTTGCGCCCTAACAGTATTTCGTGCTCATTTTAGGAAAACTATGAAATCTTTACCTATCGTTTTTGCTTTTATATTTATTGGTGCCGCGGCACTTGTTTACGCAACAGAGCAAGAAACCAACACAACGGCGCAAAGCAGTACAGAGCAAGCTAAACCTGCAATTGAAAAAGAGCAGCAAGCTGCCGACGAGTCAAAACAACAAGCTACAGATAGACTCAATACCCTTGAGCATAAAGAGGCAGTATTAACAAAACCAGTTGTTGATCCTAACAAAGTAGACGACTCAAAAGTACTTGGCACCGAAACCCCTAAGCCAGTTGAAAAGATTAAAAATAAAGAGGAAAAAGCGGCCGCTATTGCCAAAGCTGAGCAAGTGGTAACGCAAGCAAAAGAAGCCTTAACGCAAAGGCAGCAAACAAAAGCCAAACAATCGCGCGAATCATTAGCTGTGGTTGAACAATTAGTTAAAGCCTATAACGCCCGTAATATTGAAGAGTTTATTCGGGTTTATGCCGAAGACGTTGAATTTTATATTTTCCCTAACGAGCTGCTATTTAAAGGTAAGGAAAAACTAATAGCCCGTTATGGCTTAATGTTTAAAAAGCTAAAATGCATTCATTCATCACCAATCAAACGCATAGTACATGGCGACATAGTAATTGATCATGAATTATCAGAAACCTGCTCAGTAGATGAAAACGTAATAGATAAACGCTCAGAGCTTATTTCAAGCTATCAAGTTAAAGATGGTAAAATAATTCGTGTGTTATTTTTTCGATAACTCATAACTAGGTAAGTAAGTATCAAAATGCAGTTAAACGACGAGAAAAAAATTCGCCTAGAGTATCGGGTAGAGCCAGGCTGTTTAGGCCCACAAGGGCTAAGCCACATAGAAGATTTTTGTCGCTATGCTAATAAGCATATTAAATCACCATATTATGCGCAATTTTTATTTACCCCTCGTTACGACAAGCAAAAAAGTGAACGTCAATACAGCGTAAATAGCCGCAACTTATCGCAAGTTCAGGCCAAGCTGTATTTTGATCACTTTCAAATAAATATAGTAGAGTTTGAAGAGCAGCTCGACGAGCTGCTCAGTAAAGCAATAGATCTGTACTTTAAACGCTAGTCGCACTCAAAATTTCGTTAAAGCTTTCGTTGTCGTGTAGGCTAGCAAACGCACTCTCGTGCAGTAGTTCATTGCGTAAGTTAGGTGAGTAATCTAACGCCATTTTTATATCGGCTAACGCATCGGCATGTTCATGAATTAACGCATAAGCACACGCACGTTGCCAATAAGCATAGCCATAATCACTGTCTATCTCTATTGCTTGGTTACATAGCTCAATAGCTTGTGTTGTATCGTTAATTTCTAGCAGCGCATCGGCTTTATAAGCAATGGCTTCTACGTCTTCAGGTTTACGTTTTAAAATTTCGTCAAAAATTTCAATTTTGTTAGCAAAATCACTTTCTAAATTAGCCCGCATCCACAGTGAGTGAACTTCATTAGTGACCGAAATCCGTTCTTGGTTACTGAGTATTTCTTCAGAGCGAACGCGCAGTTTTTCTTCAAGAATTTTTAAGCGATCTTCATACTCATCGGTAATAACGCTTACTCGGGTATTTACTATGTCTTCTACTTTATTTTTAACATCGCGCAGTGAGTTCCAACCCACTAATACTAAAATTGATGCGGTAGCCGTAATAATAAAAAATACATTATTAATGGTATCAGTAGTGTAGGTAATTGCACGGTCGGCGGTATCTAGCTGGGCATGAGTAACTTGTTTTGTTACATCCTCACGTAGTTTTTGCTGATCTTGACGCACAGCTCTAAGCTCATCAAGAATATAACGCTCCATTAGCGGCTTATACATAGGAGCAGCTAGCCCATCAACAGCTTGGTTTTGTTGCTGCTCGGTGGGAGCCGAAAAAGGGTCATCTTCAGCAGCAATGATCGCTGTAGAATTAAAAGTTACGCAAATAAACAATAGTAATAAAAAGTAACGCATAGTACGCCTAATAAATAAAATCAATAAATCGCTAAGGCAACTTTAACATGCACAGATTCAGGGTACTAGAGGAGGTTGCTGTTTCGTTAAACACTTTATAGCGCCGGTTAGGTAATTAACGTTAGTTTGCAGCAATTAGACATTTTTAGACCCTATTGATAAAAATTAGGCAAAAAAAACCAGCTCAAGGTGAGCTGGCAAAAACTACTTAAAACAACATAATGTCAAAGGGAAAAACAATAAGTTAGATTGCATAATAACGCGACTAAGCTGAACAATTACTTAACTCAATTCAATACTTTAAATTAAGTTACAAAAATAAATAAGGTGTATAAATCATCACAAAATACACCTTTATGTCACATGGCGAAGGGGGATATACACAGTGACCTTGGTTACCCGACAGCCAACTTTAAACCCTTCACACTACATTACGTCGCTTATTTTAAAAGCGATCATTTTTATTATTTAAAATGCGCGGCATACAGCCCCAGCAACACAATTTTCACAAATAGAAGACAAAGAGAAGGCAATGAGAGTATATTTATTTTTCACACCACCCACAGCGCTTTCACCCTCTAAAAGCGCAGCGCCTCATAGTCTCTTTGTGAATAGGTTTTTTAATTTAAAATGCGCGGCATAATGCGCGGCATAAAGCCCCGCCTACAAAAATTGCACAAAGAGTAGGTAATGAGAGTAAATGAGTAAAGCTATATTTATTTTTCACCCTCTAAAGCGCAGCGCCTCATAGCCTCTTTGTGAGTTAATTACTTAAAAGCGATTGCTCACAGGCCAAAGCCCAAGCTCGCAACTCGAAACGCAAATAACAAGCACAAAAAAACGGCGCTAAAGTTAGCACCGTTTTTACTTAATACTTAAATAAAGTATTTAAAGCCTGTTATTACGCTATTTTTTTCTCTTCGCAACTGGCTAGGTATTCGTCAAACGAGCCTTGAAAGTCGATTACTTGCTTATCTTTAATATCGATAATACGCGTAGCTAATGACGATACAAACTCACGGTCATGGCTTACAAAAATAAGCGTACCTTGAAAGTCTTTTAACGCATTATTAAGTGCTTCAATGGCTTCCATATCCATGTGGTTTGTAGGCTCGTCCATTACGAGTACGTTAACGTCTTGCATCATTAACTTACCAAATAACAAACGGTTTTTTTCACCACCTGAACAGTTACGCGCTTTTTTGTTTGAATCGTCTGCTGTAAACAACAAACGACCTAACATGCCACGTACCATTAAATCGTTGTGCTTAGCGGTGCGCCACTGCGACATCCAATCAAACAAGGTTAAGTCGTTATCAAAATCTTTAGTGCTGTCTTGCGGGCAATAACCAAAAGTAGCATTTTCAGACCACTTAACTTCGCCCTCTAAGCTTTTAAGCTCGTCTACTAAACAGCGTAAAAAGGTAGTTTTACCCACACCATTTTCGCCAATTACTGCAAGCTTAGCGCCGGCTTCAAGTAATAAGTCGCCGCCAGAGAACAACATTTCGCCATCAAAGCCATGGCCAATTTTGTTAACTTCAAGCGCTTGGCGATACATTTTTTTACCTTCGTCAAAGCTCAGCGAAGGGCTCATACGGCTTGACGATTTAACTTCATCAAGTTTAATTTTATCCATTTTTTTAGCACGCGAACTTGCTTGTTTCGCTTTAGATGCGTTAGCACCAAAACGGTTAACAAAGTCTTGTAGTTCGTCAATTTCAGCGCTCTTCTTCGCGTTTTCAGCAAGTAATTGCTCGCGTTGTAGGCCAGCAGCTTCTAAAAACTTCTCGTAGTTACCAGGGTAAATACGCAGCTCGCCGTAATCAATGTCGGCCATGTGTGTACATACCGAGTTTAAAAAGTGACGGTCATGCGAAATAATAATCATGGTACATTTACGCTTGTTAAGCTCGTTAGCAAGCCAGGTAATTGTATGAATATCCAAGTTATTTGTAGGTTCATCGAGTAGCAAAATATCAGGGTTTGCAAACAACGCCTGTGCTAAAAGCACACGTAGTTTCCAGCCTGGCGCTACGTTTGCCATTAAGCCATAATGAAATTCTTTATCGATACCCGCTTCTAGCAAAATTTCTTCAGCGCGGCTTTCTGCCGTGTAACCGTCCATTTCTGCAAATACGCTTTCTAGCTCAGCTACTTTCATGCCATCGTCTTCGCTCATTTCTGGCAAAGAGTAAATACGTTCGCGCTCTTGCTTTACTTTCCAAAGCTCCACGTCGCCCATAATTACAGCGTCAACAACACTAAACTCTTCAAACGCAAACTGGTCTTGGCTTAGGTTACCTACTTTTAACCCTGGAGTAATAGATACATTACCCGCACTTGGCACAAGTGCCCCGCTTAAAATTTTCATGAAAGTCGACTTGCCGCAGCCGTTAGCGCCAATTAAACCGTAACGGTTACCGTTACCAAATTTAGCTGAAATGTTTTCAAACAACGGCTCTGCGCCAAACTGCATCGTGATATTTGCGGTGGAGATCAAAAAAATGTAATCCTAGAAAAAGTACTGACAGGGATAGGCCGCAGCAAAACGCCACAAACAAGAACCAGACAATAGGGTAAATTAGCTGGCGAATTATACAGATCCAAAGCCAAAGATGAAAGGTAAAAGAAACTTAAAAAATAGCTAGTAGGGCAAGAGCGGGTTTTAGGTGTCACGCTTTAAGTTTTAGGGAAAAATTAACCAAGGTTAATGTACAAGAGTAGGATGGAGTTTACCTCGCGCTTTTGTTTTAGGAATTCAATAACTCAACAAATAATATTGTTGCCAACTCAATGAATAGGTAGACTAAAATTAAATACATCATTGACGGAACAGGTTATGTCGCCAGCTAAAATACGAAATGACGTTATAAAACTCAGTAAACTAAGTGCTAAAAAACCGGATTACTACTTTATTCAAGGTTATTTAATCGGGTTAGGTGTATTACCACAAATACTTACTCCTACAGAGTGGCAACCAGATCTATTTGGGGAAATAAATGTTCAAAATGAAACAGAGCTCAAATACTTAGAAAGCTTAATGACACTTTACAACCAGAGTATGGACAAAGTAATTCAAAATGACTTAAAAATGCCAGCGAAGTGCAGCTTGTCTAAGCAAGACTACCGTGAATCACTTAAGTCAAATATGCCCTTACCAAACTACTGTAAAGGGGTTTTACAGGCACTTAAACATATAAATAAACGCACCCTAGATAAAGAGCAAAAATATGCTTTTGATAATATAAATCGGGTTTTAAAAGCTTTTTCTAATGAAACAGCAGCAGCAAAAGAATTTGGGGAGTTTGCCCAATATAACGCCCAAGAATATAAACGTAACTATGTTTATTTTATGGCTGATGCTATTTTTGAGCTTAGATTTAATAACGACCTTACTTTAAGCGATGAAGATGAGGCTGAATTTAACAACAGCTTTTTAGATGAAGAACCAGATGAATTCGATCAGCTTGATGAACTACTTGAACTGGTACTCGCCGATACAGAACTAACAGCACTTGAGCCAATACAGATGCTTTTAGAGGTTATGGAAGGGCTCATAACAAAGCAATATATTAAAGACAACGCCGGGCACTTTTGGGGCTTGCACGAAACCCGCCCTTATATGATGCTGCGTGCGCATCGTGCAAAAATACACGCGCTGCATGGTTATACCCAAAAAGCACAATCAGAACTCGAAGATCTATTAAAGCTAAACCCAAACGATAATCAAGCAAACCGCTTTTTATTAATGAACTGCCTAATCATAAACAAAGAGTGGGGGAAGTTAGACGCTCTATTGGCCGACTTTGATTTTCAAGAACTACACACAACAGCAAGCCTAGCGCTAAGTGCTTTTGTAAAGCATGGCGATTCAAAACCAGCTAACGATTACAAAGAAATGCTTAAACAACAGAGTAAACATTTTGTAAAAATACTCACCGGGCAAGAAAAACTTAAAGAACAGCCGCCATATTACAGCCCAGGCAGCAAAGAAGAGGTAGGTGTTTACCTTGATTCATTAGGTAAGCAGGCATGGATTTCGGTTCCGGCGAGTCTTTTTTGGTTAAGAAAAAAGTAGGTAAAAAACGTTTAGCGTGATTTATATCGCGCTAAGCATAACGCAGATTCAATTTGAAGTGCATAACCGCTTTTTAAGTTTTTATTCAATAGTAGAAATTACGCTTGTTAAACGTGCAATATCAATGTCGCTTGTGCTTACAAGGCGTTGAGCTTGCTGACGCAAAAAGCGAAAAGCGCAGCTTTTAATGTGTAGGCACGATTATACATCCGGATTAATTTAAACGTGTTGTGTGGGTTTTGGCATTTAAAAACCTCATTCGAGGTTATATCGCGTTGGCGATGGCAACCAAAGAGCGGCTGCCGCCGACCGCCCTTTGGAATCCACCGGCGCACCCGAGGATCACACTGTCACCTCAAGTTAAAAACTGCTATGAACGTAAACGCGATGAAATACTTCCCTGTAAAAGCATCGCTTTTTGTGGCATCCATGCCACTCATTACTCAGCAATTTTTTACTTTCGGGTGTGATCACGGGGAATTGGAGTGTGTTGGTATATTGGTGTTATGAATGTTGGCGGGAGTTTACCTCGCGCTTGTTTAAATTGAAGGTTAAATGTTCGCTCGTAGGCGTTGAGCTTGCTGACGCGAAAAGCGCAGCTTTTAATGTGTAGGCACGATTATACATCCGGATTAATTTAAACGTGTTGTGTGGGTTTTTAAATTTAGTAATAACAGAAGCTTGTACTTAATTGTTTAAAAGTTAAGGCTAAATTTACATAATTGTAAAAGCAGGCACGTATTAATGATAACGGCGTAGTTTTTATTGGTTATATAACTAATAAGCCTATATTTATTTTTACCAATCAGGTAAATTGTTTTAAATGAATACTAACTTAATAATACGTTAGTTATTAACAGATAAACCAAGGAGCGGTGTGTCTCGTGTCAAACTCCACACTTAGTTACTACAATCAAAACGCACAAAGCTTTAGTGACTCAACCCTAAATGTTGATATGTCAGCGCTGTATGCTGAATTTTTACCACACGTTACCGAACACGGCCATATTTTAGATGCAGGCTGTGGCAGCGCCCGCGATGCTGCTTATTTTAAACAACAGGGTTTTACTGTTAGTGCGTTTGATGCAAGCGCAGAGCTTGCCGCATTAGCAAGCAGTTACTTACAGCAACCCGTCGACGTTAAAACCTTCCAACAGCTAGATTGCGTTAATAAATACGATGCTATTTGGTGCTGCGCTAGCTTATTACACGTGCCAAAAGCTGAACTTCCGCAGGTGTTTTTAAACCTACAAAATGCATTAAAACCGAATGGTGTTTTGTATGTATCGTTTAAATATGGCGATACAGAGCGTGTGCATAATGGTCGTGTATTTACCGATTTAACTGAAAATGGTTTAACAGCATTAATTGATCAGCACACTCAACTTAAAATAATAAAACAATGGCAAACAGTCGATCAACGGCCTGGGCGCGAAAGTGAAGTGTGGCTCAATGCGCTAATGCAACGTCTAACCAGTAAAGGCGAATAGCTATAATGAATATGAGTATTACAAACCAGTTTGAATACTGTGACCAAGCGCTGCTGGGATATGGCTATAAGCTACTAGAACAAAATACCGTTGGCAGACTGTATATAAAAAACAATAGTCCAGCTGTATTTATTGATACAACTCTTTTTCAATTAAAGTTATCTGACTATCAATACGTTGAATACACCAGTCACCAAAACCAGTTGATGCATAAGTATCAAGGCTTGTATCGTTTTATTTATGATTTAGATACCTCTTTATCAATTGAGACACAAACGCAATTTCAAGCCGATCTTGATATTTTTCTTGGTTCAGAAGAACAACAATTAGATAAAATAAAAAAATTTGGAGCCGATCGTACCGAAACCCACACTGATCCAACCCCACCTGAGTATAATTTTACCTGCTTATTTGAAGACGTGTTCGGCGCTCAATATTTACACGCACTTGAAGCTGAAAGTAAATACATTGATAGTGCAGGGCATGTCCGCTATATAGATTTTGTCTTAACAAGAAATAATGGTGCTAAAAGCCAAAGTAATATAGCTATTGAACTTAATGGAGAGCGTTATCATCACCCGCTTATAATTGGTTTAAGAAGCTATCGTTCGCAATTATTTAAGCAAAACTCATTAGTTTACGATGGCTATTTAGTTTTTAGGTGGTCAAGCAGAGGTATGAGCGATGACTATAAATTTAGTGATCAAATGCGTGATTATTTCGGTGATCCTAAAAGCTTTAGCGCTGCACCTAAATACTTAGCAGAGCGTGATTTATCATTTCAGCTTTTAGATCATCAAGATCAAGCTGTGAATAGTATTTCAAATCAGCGCGAGAAAGGTAAAAGTACTTTTTTAGTTGTTTTACCTACTGGTACAGGCAAAACAGAAGTATTTATAGAAGATTTAAAAAATCAAATTGATGCTGGTATATGTAAAAAAGCTTTAGCAGTAGTACCTAGTACAGCTTTAAAAAAACAATTAAAAGAGCGATTAGGTTTAAGACATCCCCAATTAATAGTGGGTGAGTTATTAACAGATCCAACACTTGATGTTGTAGTGCAAACGAGTGCTTACATGATGCGCCATTACAGTACCATGCAATCACAATCTTTTGATTATATTCTGATTGATGAAGCTCATCATGCAGTAGCAACAGGGTTAAGAAAAGTAATTGAATACTTTAAACCCAAAACACTATTAGGGCTTACTGCAACAAACGAAAGACCCGATGCCCAAAAGCTGCAAGATATATTTGGTCGCTACAAAGTCGACTTAACTTTAGAGCAAGCAATCCAAAAAGGACTTGCTCCGCAAATAAGAGCTTACCGGCTTCAATCTAACATTGACCTATCGCAAGTACGTTTTAACGGCAAAGACTATGTAAAGGCTGATTTAAATAAAACCGTACTAGTGCCTTCGCGCGATCAATTAATTGTAGATTTAATCAATAAATACTTTGCAGAACCTTTAATTGAGGGTCAGCCACTAAAGCAAGGTGTTGTGTTTTGCACCGACATAAAGCACGCCCAACGAATGGCGCAATTGTTTAATAAACATGGAATTAGCGCACAAGCAGTACATGGCTCTGATCGCAAAGGGCTTGATGAATATCAAAAAGGGGATATACGCTTTTTATGTGCTTGCGATCTACTTAACGAAGGGTGGGATGCGCCACAAACTGAAATTTTAGTTATGGCAAGACCCACAATGTCTAAAGTACTTTACACCCAGCAATTAGGGCGTGGTACGCGTAATTACAAAGACAAAGAAGCGCTTATTGTTGTCGATGTAGTAGATAGCTATGGCGCAGCTTTGCAACCAATGTCAGTACATGGCTTATTTAACTTTTCTACTTACAAGCCATTTGAAAATATAATAAAAACAGAGGCTCCAACACCCGAAAGCGAAGCGATTGAGTTAGATCGTTTATATGAAGGTGAACGCCGTATTGAAAAAATAAACATATTCACTTTTGAACATGAGTTTGGAGGTTTGCTAAATGAAGAGCAGCTTGCTCGTGAGTTATTTATTTCAACAGGCACGGTAAAAAGTTGGGTTAAAAAAGGAGATATTACCCCAGAAAAAACGCACCCATTTGGTAAACATACTTTAAACTACTTTAGTGAATCACAGTTAAAACAAATAAAAATAGACAAAAATATTAAAGAACGTACTGAAGATTCAAGACGAGATGATTTCTTTGAATTTTTACAAAGCCGAGATTATTCATTCTCATATAAAATTACTTTTTTACTTGCCTTTATAAGTGAATGTAATGCACAAGGCGAAGCTCAAGTTTCAAAACTTGTGTTGCGATATCAAAGTTTTTACAAGCAGTTACAACAAGAGTTCGGACAAGCAGAAAAAGACAAAAACCCACTTAATGATAAAGAACGCTTAAACGATATTGCTTATTTAACTCGTAGTTTATTAGCGAACCCGTTTGAAAAGTTCGAGCGTAAACGTTTTATTTATCACGCAAAAGACCTCAACATTATTTCGTTTGACTCAGTACTGTGGGAAAAGCTAGATGAGAACGCACTTGCCGAAATCAGGCAGCAATATATCCAGGACGGTAAAGATTATTACCAAAAAATAGGTTTTAAGCTTCAAAACCTCCACTTCAAAGCATTGCTTTCATTTGAAGAGCAAGTTGATAACACAGTCGTAAATATTGTTCCTACAGAAAGCAGTAATGATGAGGAACTATTTACAAGCCAATTAAAAACTGTAAATGAAGTAATCAAATTGCCGTATTTCCCCAATATTAAAATTGCTTGTGGGCATTTTAAAACAGGGGATAAAAGCGATATGGAATATATAGATGCACCACTTGGCGCAGGTAAGCTCGACCCACAAGTACACTTTTTAGCGCACGCATCGGGTAACTCAATGAATGGCGGTAAACACCCAATTAATGATGGCGATTTACTGTTACTTGAGCTTATAACACCCGATAAAGCGGGATCGCTACGCGGCCAAATAGTGGCGATTGAACGAGATGATATAGGCGGAGCGGGGCAGTATTTACTGCGCAAAGTTAATAAATTACCTAATGGGCAATATGAGCTAATTGCTCAAAACCCAGATTACGAGGTAATGATTGCAGATGAAAGCATGCGAACATTCGCAAGGTTTAAACAGGTAGTTGTGGAATAGTTGTAGGTGCGATTTTATATCGCGCTTTAACTTGTAGGCGAAGAGCTTGCTGACGCGAAAAGCGAAGCTTTTGAATTTCGGTGTAATTAATATGTTGGTGCTATTTTATATCGCGCTCATAAATTGTTTTTTTGCATGAAGATTTAAAGGGTTTAAAAACCTCTATTCGAGGTTTTATCGCGTTGGCGATGGCAACCAAAGGGCGGCTGCCGCCGACCGCCCTTTGGAATCCCACGGCGCACCCGAGGATCACACTTTATCTTCAACTTACGTTAATGATGTGAACGTAACCAGCGTAGGTAGGCCATCCATGGCCAAGCTACGCTTTTTACAGCATCCATGCTGTAAATTACTCATCATTAACTCAGTTTCAGGTGTGATCACGGGGAAGGTGTGTTTGTTGATAGATTGGAGGTAATTCATAGACGACTTTTCTAATTTTTAATCACCCAACCGCCAATTTCCCTGCCCCATGCCACATTTCACTTGGCATGGGGTTGGTTAATTCCCACGTTATATTCATCGGTTGGCTGCCGTTGTGGCTTTGGTATTTAACCTCGCCGTAGTTTACAAATCCCATGGTTCGGCCGTTTTCGTCTTTGCCTTGTTCTCGCACAAATAACAGGATAGTTTTGCCTGTTTTTTGGTGTTGTATATAGCTTAGGCCGCGGCCGTGTTCTGGGCGGGCGCTGTTTTGTGTTTGCCAGTGGAACAGGGTAGGGCTGATTGCGTAATCGTGATACAGCGTGGTGGGCGAGTAGGTTTTTTCGCACTTATTAAGTGTTACAAATAACAGCTCGAGGTTTTGGTTTTTAAATTCTAAAACACCTTCGCGGGCGGTCGATTTTTTATCAAACGAGTGCGCCCCAAAAGCTGCGAGTATTTGCTGTCGCGTATAGCGGCTGTGTAATTTTATTGCGTGATTAGGTAAACACGCTAAATCACTTTCTTGCTGGTGAATGCGATTTATTAAAAGTGTGATTACTTGTTCAAGCTCCTGCTGTAGTTCTTTGTGTTTAAGTGCTTGTAAGCTTTGTTCAAGGGTTTTAAAGCCTAAACTTGTGCCAGTGTTATCCCAAAAATTGTAATGTGCCATAAGTGCGTACTGTTGGTTTTGCGGCGTTGGCGTAAAGCTAAAGTCGTTATTACATAAATCACGTAAAAAGCATAAGTAACTGAGTGAGTCGCACCCGAGTAACTGAGTGTTTATAGCGCGGTAATACGCGGCGTATATATCGGCTTGTTCTGCTGGAATTTCATCGCCTTTAAGCCAGTGCCAACCGCCGAGTTTTTTATCTTTTGGTTTGTATATATCTTCAAGTGAGACTTGCGGGTTTATGCGTAAAAAATCACTTAGCGTAAGCGCGTCATTGGTGTGTTGCGAATAGCTATTTATAAGCTGTTGTAAACGGCGTTTAGAGTTTATAGCTTGCTGAATATTTTTTAATATTGTTTGTTGTGTGCGCTTTTGTAACTCTATACGGCAACCCAGCGGTAGATGCGGGAAGTTATTTTCAATCTCGGTTTTTATTGGCTGGTTACTTTTACCAATGAGTGCGCGGAATTTACTTGCAAAGTCGTATTCTGGGCGGGCGTTGCCTACAAAATCGAGCACGGTGCAGCATTGCTTTTGACTGTTGTCGGGTAAACGCAAACCACGACCTAATTGCTGTAAAAACAGCGTTAGGCTTTCAGTTGGGCGTAAAAACAGTAAAGTATCGACTTCTGGAATATCGACACCTTCGTTAAAAATATCAACTACACAGAGTATTTGTATTTCACCTTGGCGAAGTGCTTGTTGTTTGGCCGCGCGCTCGTTGGTGTTTTTGCTGGTCAGCACATCGGCGCTTATGCCTGCTAAGTTAAACTTAGACGCCATAAATTCTGCGTGTTTTTGGCTTACGCAAAACGCGAGTGCTTTAATAGCGTGAACATTCGTCACTATATCAGCAAGGCTGGATATAATTTTATTAGCGCGGTTGTTTTCGCCTGTATAAAGGTTACTTAGCTCGCTTATATCGTAACGGCCACCACGCCACGTTATTTGGCTTAGGTCTGTGTCGTCATCCAATCCAAAGTATTGAAATGGGCATAAGTGGCGTTGGTTTATTGCCTCTGGCAAGCGTATTTCGGCGGCTATTACTCCACAAAAATCATCGAGTATATTTGCGCCGTCTTGTCGCTCTGGCGTAGCTGTTAAGCCAAGTAATATTTTAGGCGTAAAGTGGTTTAATATAGCGCGATAACTTGCAGCGCTTACGTGATGTACTTCGTCGATTACTATGTAGTCGTAGTAATCGTGAGTTAAATTGAGCGATTCAATTTGGCTGTTTAACGTTTGGATTGACGCAAATAGTTGGTTATAACGTTGTGGTTTGTAGTTACCAACCCATAGCTCGCCAAAGTCGTTATTTTTAAGCACACCACGGTAAGCGCTTTGTGCTTGTTTTAGTATTTCTTCACGGTGGGCTACAAACAAAAAGTGAGCATTTGGGTTTTTATCGTAAACGGTTTTAAAGTCGAACGCCGATATTATGGTTTTACCAGTGCCTGTTGCGGCAACCACTAAGTTTTTAAAACGCTTATGTACGCTGCGCTCAACGCTTAGCTTTTCTAAAATAGTGAGTTGATGCGTTTTTGGTGTTATATCAAAATAAAACTGGCTGCTTGATTGCCCAACACCACGTTGCTCGTTAAGCGAGTTTATTAGTTTTTCTTTACATTCTACTGCACCGGTAAACAGCTCAAAATCCTTTGATTCCCAGTAGGTTTCAAATGTACTTTTGGTTTTAGCTATTATGTGCGGGATTTCTTGCGCGGTAATTTTTAAGTTCCACTCAAGGCCGCTGGTAAGCGCCGAATGCGATAAGTTAGACGAGCCAATATAACCTGTATGAAAACCTGTATTACGCATAAATAAGTAAGATTTAGCGTGTAAGCGCTCTTGCTGGTTGTTGTAGCTTAGTTTTACCTCGGTATTTGGTAAGCTCGCTAAAAATTCAACCGCTTTAGCATCCGTTGCACCCATGTATGAGGTGGTAATTACTTTGAGTTTGTTGCCGCTTTTGGTAAACGCTTCCAGCTCATTTTTAAATATGCGCAGCCCTGTCCATTTTATAAATGAGACCAACCAATAAATAGTGTCGGACGATTTTATCTCGCGCTTTAGCTCGGTTTCGAGCGATATACCTGCATTAGCACCGCTAAATAATTCGCTTTGCGTAAGGCCCGTTAGCGGGAATATATCGTGAGAGTATTCTTTAAGATTTGCAGCAATAGGGTTTTGGGTATTAAACAGTGCAGTAAGTATTCGGCCTTGGCTATCAATAAGGTTTTCGTTAATAAGCTCATCATCTTTTATATGATCTTTAAGCCAAAGAACAAGGTTGTTAGCAAGGCTAATCTGCTCTTGTAACCGCTCGTTTGAATTAGGAATAGCATTAATTGCATGAGCAACAAGTTTACCTAAAAAGCGTGAAAGCCATGTTGCGGCCTCTGCGGATTCAAGTTGGCGCTCACCAACATAAAACTGTTCACGATTTAAATTTTGTTCAATTACTTGCGTAATTAACTGCTCGTAAATACCAATTTGCTGCATTAAAACTACTCCCTGTTTGCCAGTAGTTAGTGTACTAAAAAGTGCAATGTAAACAAGCATTAACTCATTGTTGAACTAAAGGCTGGTGCTAAGACAACACCCCGTGATCACACCAGAAATTGAATTAATGATGAGTAATAGCTGCGCATGGATGCGCGATAAAGCGTAGCTTGGCCATGGATGGCCTATCTACGCTGATTACGTTCATATCATTAATTACAATTGAAGAAACAGTGTGATCCTCGGGGCGCTGTGAGATTCCAAAGAGAGACCAGCGTTTGCCTTTCTTTGGGTGCCGTCGCCAACGCGATATGTATAAATAATTTGCAATTAAAAAATCGTATCACGATTTAAATTTTGTTCAATTACTTGCGTAATTAACTGCTCGTAAATACCAATTTGCTGCATTAAAACCACTCCCTGTTTGCGAACATTCAGTTTACTAAAAAATGCAATGTAAACAAGCATTAACTCATTATTGAATTAAAGACCGCTGCCAAGACAACACCCCGTGATCACACCCGAAATTGAATTAATGATGAGTAATAGCTGCGCATGGCGGAATTTTGTTCCCGACAAATTCCAAGTACCTAAATCCCTTTAGGCAATGCGCGATAAAGCGTAGCTTGGCCAAGGGTGAAAAACGTAGTTTTGAACGAGAGGGGAAGGATACCCGAACTGGGGAGCGTACATGGATGTGAAAGTTGTGCCTACCTACGCTGGTTACGTTCATATCATTAATTACAATTGAGGAGATAGTGTGATCCTCGGGGCGCTGTGAGATTCCAAAGAGAGGCCGGCGTTTGCCTTTCTTTGGTTGCCGCACCAACGCGACATATAACTCAAATTTGCAATTTAAAAGCCCAAGTGCGAGGTAAACTCCCGCCTACAATTTAAAAGCTGCGCTTTTTACGTCAGCAAGCTTAATGCCTACAAAATTACTTTTACTATTGCGCTAAAGCACGACTTACCAATTCCCCTAAACTATCTGTTTCTATTTTATATCCAATCCCTTATATTCACTCTAGGAGCATAAAGGAAGAAAGCACTCAATTTAAGGATAAATAATGATTAAATGGATTTTATTGATACTACTTGGTCTATTTACTTCTTTCCCGCAAGCATACGAACCTTACTCGCAAGGGCATTGCTATAGTATTGAAAAAGAACGTGAAACAATACGTTCACGGTTGCGTCAAGGCTATAGAGTGAAAGAAGGTGAGCGATTAAAAGCACGATTCAAATCTTTATTTGAAGAACTTGCAAAGCATTGTGATAACCCCAAACAAACCAATCGAACATATCAACGATCTTCCGTTTATAGCACTAGTAATAACGCGTTATTACACACAAAAATGCCGAATATGCAATTTTATAGTGATAGCTATAACGACCCAGGTAAGCTTAAAGCTTGGTCTGAGTTTTATACTTTACCTAAACGTTGCCGAGCTAAGGGAATGGAGTCATCCGATTTTGTATGGTGCAGTGAGTACCGCGGTGAGCAAAAACGATTATTTGAAGAGCAGTGGAGTAAGCGGCCATAAATATGTTAAACACACAATGGCGAGTGCTATTTGTATTTATTGTGCTGTTAATTGCATCGGCACTTATTGCTAATCATTTGACAGGACGGGTATTTAATTATCATGATCCTATTGGCAGTGTTAGGGCTATTTACGAAGATATAAAAACTAAAATCGAAATGGCTGAAGAGTCTGAACTAACCGCTATTAAAACGATTGCCGCTCCGTCACTTTCTGCTAAAACTGCAATGCAAAAACATTTACCACAAGCCGACACTACGCGCTGTGTAGATGTGTCATTAGGTAAGGTTAAATATAAGCGTAATGGCAATATTTACACTTGGACAGATAGTAATGGCGTGCCACATTTTAGTGATGAAAAGCCTGACTTTGAGGCCGCAACACTCGACACAGACTTTGTTGAGCCGCTCGATTACTTTGAATTAACGCTACATGCAGCTAACTTACCGCCCTCGTTTACTGAAGAGTTACGTATAAAATTGAATACTGTTTTTAAGGTGTATGGTCAAATTATAGGTGTTGATGCATTAAAAAAAGTAAGGTTAAATTTAACTGTATTTGCAACACGAAGAAGCTATGAGCAAGCAATTAAACTGCGCGGGGCCGATCCAACAAACACCGATGGTATGTATTTTCATTCTACCAACTCAGCTTTAATAAATTATAGAAATGAGCAAAGTGCTATGCGCACAGCGGTACACGAAGCGGTGCATGCGGTTAACAAAGCAATATTAGGCTCTACTCCTCGCTGGCTCAATGAGGGGTTAGCTGAGTATTTTGAATATACCAAAAACAGCATGCAACTAGTTAGTGTTGAGCCACATCCTGGCTGGGTAAATAATAAGCGCGTAGCGCAAAGTGTTTTTACTATTAATTGGTTGATAGGTTTAGATGACACGTGGCAAACAGGCGATGACACTAAACTTTATGCGAGCAGTTGGGCTGCTATATATTTTATGATGGATTCTAATAAAGGCAAACAGTTTTTAAAAAGCATCATGCTAGCCGAGCAAAAATCGCCATGCAGTAAACTCACTGCAGCAGAGTTAAAAAATATGCTGTATCAGCATTTTCCGCAATTGGATAAAGACTATAGACAATGGTTGAAAACCCCATTTAGAAAACAGAGTTTTTAAGGAGTTATGCAAAGCACTACGCGAATTAAACTCGGATCTAAAAACAAAGCGCGAGGTAAACTCCCGCCTACAATTTGAAGGCTGACGCTGAGATATTTCCCCGTGATCACACCCGAAATTGAATTAATGATGAGTAATAGCTGCGCATGGCGGAATTTTGTTCCCGACAAATTCCAAGTACCTAAATCCCTTTAGGCAATGCGCGATAAAGCGTAGCTTGGCCA